>CAYJNC010000172.1:0-4510 GCA_964371185.1 uncultured Christensenellaceae bacterium | reverse complement strand
AGTCGTGGAAGCCCATTTCTGCGAGCCAGCCGCCACCCCAGATCCAGTGACCGCTAATCGGATATACTACCATACTAAGAACCAAGCTTACTATACAGTAGGTAGAGAATTTTGTGCGTTCCGCCATCGCGCCCGAAACGATGGTAGAAGCTGTTGCACAAAAAACGGTTTGGAATATGATGAATACCGGTAAGGGGACGGAGAGCCCCAAAAACTCATAGTTTCCTTGTATAAACAAGTCGGGCGAACCGATAAAACCGTTGCCAAGTCCAAACATGATACCAAACCCAAGCACCCAGTATGCGGGAGCACCTATGGAGAAATCCATTAGGTTTTTCATTACAATATTACCTGCGTTTTTGGCACGGGTGAAACCTGTTTCTACCATTGCAAAGCCTGCTTGCATGAAAAACACCAGTGCTGCGCCGAGTAATACCCAAATAGTGTCGGCCGAAGAAAATAATTGTTCTGCCATTTTTTATGTCCTCCTTTAGTGGGATTTGTTGAAAAAGTCATAATTTCGTAATTCCGCCGCCTCGACTTGCATTTCCGTGTTAAAAAGCCTCGCCTTAGCTGTGCTAAAGCTACGTTTTTTGCCTTGAACTGCAAACCCGAACGGCAAAATTTCATAAATCGGACTCTTTCATCACACCCCTAAATATTTAAAATTTTGATACCTTGGTTAATATAGCCGTTTTTAAAACGTGCTATAGGCTGAATAAGAGTTCCCCATAAGAGGGTAATGGCCAAAATTCTTTGCCGATAATCAACTCTAATTCGTCGGTTGCCGTACGTATGTTTTCCATAGCCGGGAAAACAATTTCACAATAGTATGACGACAAAACTCTTGCGTCTGTCTGTTTTTCTGCCGTTGCAATTAGGTCTTGCAATTTAGTAAGCAAACCATATATTGTGTTTGAAAGTGACGAGGTTTTTTCTAATATAGATAATTCCATGTCACAACATAATGTGGCCGATGCGGCTTTTTTCTCGTTAACCGTTTGTCCAACATGCTTCATATATCCGCAAACGGAAGGCAAAATTTGCTTGTTTAGCATGTCTGTCAGTGTTAGCGCCTCTATATGTATAACCTTGCAATAGTTCTCGAGTAATATTTCGCACCGAGACTGCATTTCTTCCGCGCTGAATATTTTATGCTTTGTGAAAACTGCAATGTTCTTTTCACTAACAAAGTACGGTAGTGCTTCGGGCGTTGTTTTAAGGTTGTATAACCCTCTTTTTTCCGCCTCCAAAACCCATTCTTGCGAATAGTTGTTGCCGTTGAATATTATGCGCTTATGTTCGCCGACGTTTCGCTGAATTAGTTTTTGCAGATCGTCGGTGAAGTTCTCAGAGCCTTCGAGTTCGTTTGCAAATTGCAACAAAGCCTCTGCAACTATTGTGTTTAACACGATGTTCGGGTTAGAAACCGAGAACGAAGACCCCGGCATACGAAACTCAAACTTGTTGCCCGTGAACGCAAACGGAGAAGTGCGGTTGCGGTCGGTTGTGTCTTTTGCGAATTTAGGCATTGTTTTCAAGCCTACTTCCATTATGTCTGCATCCTTTGCATCATAAGGAATATTCTTTTCAATAGACTCCAATATTGCCGTTAGCTCGTCTCCGAGAAACATAGAGATGATTGCCGGAGGAGCTTCGTTTGCGCCTAACCGATGATCGTTACCGGCATTTGCAACCGACAGACGCAATACATCTTGATATTCGTTAACCGCCTTTATAACGGCAGTCAGGAACAGTAAGAATTGTGCGTTTTCTTGTGGGGAGCTACCCGGTTCTAACAGGTTTACACCCGTGTCGGTCGAGATAGACCAGTTGTTGTGCTTTCCGCTACCGTTTATCTTTGCGAACGGTTTTTCGTGAAGCAAGCACACAAGCCCGTGGCGCAATGCAACCTTTTGCATGATTTCCATTGTCAGCTGGTTTTGATCGCAGGCCGAGTTTGTTGTCGTGTATATGGGTGCCAATTCGTGTTGTGCCGGCGCAACCTCGTTATGCTTGGTTTTTGCCAATATGCCGAGTTTCCAAAGTTCTTCGTCTAACTCTTTCATATAAGCACTTACCCTTGGTTTTATAGAGCCGAAATAGTGGTCTTCCATTTCTTGCCCTTTAGGCGGACGTGCGCCTAATAATGTACGATTGCAAAATATTAAGTCTTTCCTTTTGTTGTATAGGTCTTTGTCTATCAAGAAATATTCTTGCTCGGGGCCTACCGTTGTTATAACCCTTTTGACACAGTCGTTGCCAAAAAGTTTTAATATACGCATAGCCTGCTTGTTTAAAGCTTCCATAGAGCGCAACAAAGGAGTTTTTTTATCTAAGACTTCGCCACTGTATGAGTAAAATGCAGTGGGTATGTATAAGGTATCTTCTTTAATAAAGGCGTATGAAGTCGGGTCCCACGCTGTGTAGCCTCTGGCCTCAAATGTAGACCTTAAACCGCCGGAGGGAAAACTCGAAGCGTCGGGTTCACCTTTAATCAACTCTTTTCCGGAGAACTCCATAATTACTTTGCCGTCCGATGAAGGCGAAATAAAGCTATCGTGTTTTTCAGCCGTTATCCCTGTCATTGGTTGAAACCAATGGGTGAAATGTGTTGCGCCTTTTTCAAGTGCCCAATCTTTCATTGCGTTTGCAACCACGTCGGCGACGTGTTCGTTTAAGGTAGATCCTTGCTCGGTTGTCTTTTTGAGTGCCTTGTAAGTATCTTTTGGAAGTCTTTGCCTCATAACGCTGTCCCCAAAAACCATACTTGCAAACATTTCAGATACTTTGTTCATTGTGTATTCATCCTCTCTGTAAACAAATTTCAATTTTAATGGGCGACCGCTTGAAAGTTTTGGCCGTCCGTTTGAAAATGTCATGGACTGATTATACAATCGAAAACTTTAGGAGTCAATAGTTTTTTATAAAAAAATGCAATATTTAATAATTTAAATTGCAAAACGTGAATACTGCAAGGTGTAAAAAAGTTAATATATCCGGTGAGATATTTGGCGTGTCTCAATTATTAACATTAATAAGAAAAGGAAAAACAAGATATTGATACAAAACGCTACAAAGTTGCGGCAAGAAATATTTTTTGCAATGTTTTTTATTTTTCTTGCAATTTACTGTTGACATGGCTCGCGTGTTGAGTTAGAATATTTCTTGCACGGACGGAAAGCTAATAGTAAAAAAGTCCTGCGCAATAACAAATCTTTGGGAGAATAAGATGATGAAATTAGAAGGTGAAATAAGAATTCCTTCGGGATGTGCAATCTCGGGCATGATATCGACAGAAGGCAGACGATTAAGCGGAGAAGACATAATTAAATCTATTGCCACAATGCACGATCGCTCTAACGGTCTTGGCGGTGGTTTTGCGGGCTATGGTATTTATCCCGAATATAAAGATTACTATGCGTTTCACGTTTTTTATAATAATAATGAATGTAGGGCAGAATGTGAGAAGTTTTTAGATAAACATTTCGACATAATAAATTTGTCAAAAATTCCAACTAAAAAAATACCGCAAATTACAGACGAACCGTTAATATGGCGATATTTTGTAACACCTTTGCCTACAAGGCTTGCCGAGAGTCAATTGGAAGAAAATGAGTTTACCGCAAGATGTGTTGTACATATAAATACAAATATTAACGGCGCATATGTTTTTTCAAGCGGCAAAAATATGGGGGTATTTAAGGCCGTAGGTTTCCCCGAAGATGTAGGGGAGTTCTATCGATTAGGGGAATACTCGGGGTATTGTTGGACGGCGCACGGTCGCTACCCGACAAATACTCCCGGGTGGTGGGGAGGCGCTCATCCGTTTTCCTTACTGGATTATTCTGTTGTGCATAACGGTGAAATATCTTCATACGATGCAAACAGAAGGTATATAGAAATGTATGGTTACAAATGCAATTTGTTAACAGATACGGAAGTTATTACATATATACTGGATTTCTTGGGCAGAAAAAAACAGCTTACATTAGAGGAGATAGCACAGGTTATTGCATCGCCGTTTTGGTCAACAATAGATAAATTGCCCGAAAAGGAAAAGAACGAGCTTACCTATTTAAGAAATATGTTTTCGGGTCTGCTTATTACCGGGCCGTTTTCCATACTGTTCGGCTTCACGGGCGGTATGATGGGCCTAAACGACAGATTAAAACTTCGCTCTATGGTTGTCGGTGAAAAAGACGACATGGTATACATGGCGAGCGAAGAATGTGCAATACGAGAAATTGTAAGCGACTTAGATAATATTTGGACTCCAAAAGGCGGAGAACCGGTTATTGTAAAAGTTAAAGATGGGAGGTTTTAGGAAATGGGAATAAATTATTTATATCCGGCATACGAAGTGGTGCGGAATGAAAAAAAATGTATTACTTGCAGGGCTTGCGAAAGACAGTGTGCAAACGAAGTACATAGTTATGAAGAGAGAATTAACAGCATGGAGTGTGACGACGAAAAATGTGTTAACTGTCATAGATGTGTGTCGCTATGT
>CAYJNC010000171.1:0-4515 GCA_964371185.1 uncultured Christensenellaceae bacterium | reverse complement strand
GCCGGAGATTTTATATTCTTTGTCTTCGCCCGAATAGGTGTTCTTAAAGGCTTCTACTATTTGCTTGGCTTTGTTAGCAACAATTTTGACGTCTCTTATATTCTTTAGTAGGACGATGAATTCATCGCCTCCGATTCTGCCTATTATATCGGCGTTTCTAAAACAGTTACGCAAATTTGTTGCAACTTCGCTTAAAACCAAATCGCCGAAATGATGTCCTAAGTTATCGTTTACGGATTTGAAATCGTCAATATCGATAATAAATAATGCATGATGAGCCTCGTCATCTTTTTGAAGAGTTTCGGAAATCATTGATTCGGACGTAATTTTATTATAGCAATTCGTTAGCAAGTCTGTTTTGGAGCGCAATTCTAATTTCTTTTGCTCGTGTACGTCTATTGCCTTGCCTATAGAGAAAATAGCCTCGCCATCATGGTTGTAGACCGTCCGAAAAACAATTTGGTAATAATGCGGAGAACCGCTAAGTCTGCAAAGTCTTAAGTCTACCGGTTTTTGAATGCCCTTCTTCATGTCTTGGACAAATTCTTTGAAAATATCTAAGTCTTCTTCAAACACGGTTCTTGTCCTAAGCATAATTTCCGGGAATTTTTCGCTTTCGGAACTAAGGCCGAACTTTTCTCGTTCCTTGCCGAAATAGCGAATTAACGATGTCCTGATGTCGAGAACAAAAAACAGCTCGTCCGACAATTCAAGTATGGTGCTAAGCATGTGCTTGTCTGAAATTCTATTTAAAAAATATTCCTCATCCTGAAATAAAAATTGCCCGTTCTCTTCAAAGTTGTCGTTGGTTAGTTGTGGGCGCAAGTCTCTTGTGAAACCGATAACATATGGCTCTAAGTTGCCATCGTCGTCAGGGAGTTTTATTTTTGAAAGCGTTATTTCGGAAGGTATTTCTTCACCGTTGAGCTTGCAATGTAACCATCTGAATCTGCAATAACCATCTTGGAAGGCTTGTTTTATATATGTTTGTGCGGCTTCCGAGCTTTTTTGTCCGTCGGGTTGCATTAGAGGAGACAGTTTATAGAAATGATCTAAATATTCTTGTTTGTTTTTTAAGTCAAACAAGATTTGTGCTTGCTTATTGCACATAATATTTTGAAAATCCGAAGTCCAAACGTTAAGACAAAGCGGGCTTGCGTCTAAGATGGTCATGGCTCTTTCGCTCTGAAGTTTCTCTTTTTCACGCTGTGATACCAAACCGCTTATGTCTCTAATGAAACATATTATACCGTATTTTCCATGAGAATCACCGTAGGGTAGTTTATTCATATTAGCCGAGACAGAAACAGGTTTGCCCGAAAGCTTTAAAAAATGCCACTCGAAAGAAAGCGATTCATTTGCATAAGCATAAGACAGCTTGTTTTTGAATTCGCAATATGTGTATTCTGTGTTGCTTTCATCAATAAAAATATTCCTGTAATTTGCAATAAATTCTTCAGAATCATTGCAATCAAATAGTTGATATGCGCTTCTATTACAGGTGATGATATTAAAATCTTCATCAAAAAACAACAAACAGGTTGGGGTGACATCGAATATAGATGTCATCAAGCCGAAGTCTAAATCTAATTGTTCCTCGCTTTTTAGTGCTTTTTCGGCGAATAGGCTTTCTTCTTTAAATGACATAGTTATTCTCCTAAAACTATTATTTCTTGTTTTATTATTTGCCCGTTAGATGTTTAATAATGAGATAATGCTTAAATACCGAGGCAAAACAATATTTATTGTAGAACAAAATATTATTTATTTTACAATTATATTCTAACCACAAATCGCAATTTTATAACATGGATAAAAAAATAATTGTTACCTAATTTGTCCGTTTCCGTTTATTACATATTTTGCCGTAGTCAGCTCTTCTAACCCCATTGGCCCTCTTGCATGTAATTTTTGGGTAGAAATTCCTATTTCTGCTCCGAATCCGAACTCAAACCCATCTGTAAAGCGCGTGCTTGCATTGACATACACGGCTGCACTGTCTACATCGTTTAAGAATGTTTCCGCATTTTCGTATTTTTCCGTTACGATAGCCTCCGAATGTGAAGTGCTGTATTTATTTATGTGGTTGATTGCTTCGTTTATGTCGTCTACAACCTTGACAGATATTATGTAATCTAAGAATTCTGTGTAGTAATCGTCCTCGTCCGCAGGTAATGCACCAAATTTTTGGCATTGTTCGCATCCTCTGATTTGCACATCTTTTTCTTTCAAGGCAGAGAACATAAGCGGCAAAAATTCTTGTGCTATGTCTTTATGAACAAGCAAACTCTCTGCTGCGTTGCATACGGCCGGACGGGTAGTCTTTGCGTTTATTACAATGTCTTTTGCCATAGTAAAATTTGCGCTTTCATCAATAAATATATGACAATTGCCCGTGCCTGTTTCAATGACGGGGACGGTTGCATTTTCTACAACAGTACGAATTAACCCGGCACCTCCGCGTGGAATTAACACGTCTATTACACCGTTTAGTTTCATCATCTGTGCGGCGGCTTCCCTTGAAGTATCCTTGATGAGTACGATAGCATCGTCGGGTAACCCGACTTTGTTACCTGCTTTTATCATAACGTCCGAGATTGCAATGTTGGAAAAAATTGCCTCGCTGCCACCTTTTAGCACCACCGAATTTCCGGATTTTATGCAAAGTCCAACGGCGTCTGCCGTAACGTTTGGACGAGCCTCATATATTATTCCGACAACACCCATGGGGACACGTCTTTTAGCAATTTGCAATCCGTTAGGACGTCTGACACCGCTAATAATTTCTCCTACAGGATCTTTAAGCGCTACAACATCTAAAAGCCCCTGTGCCATGCCGTTTATGCGTTCTTCATTAAGTTTAAGCCTGTCTATAAGTGCGGGGGTGCGGCCTTTTTCTTTTGCCGCTAAAATGTCTTTTTCGTTTTCTTGAAGGATATACGAAATATTGTCGGTTAAGCCTTTTGCCATAGCCGTTAATATATTATTTTTTTGGGTAGTACTCATACGAGAAACACTGAATTTTGCAAGTTTTGCTTGCGTTGCAACATTTTTAATACTTTCCATAAAAATATCTCCTTCTTCTGCCGTTTATTTATAAAATTATATTTTTTAGTTTGTCTAAACTATTGACCACATATGTAGGGTCGTATGTTTTTATTAAATTGCCTATATCATGAGCCCAACCGATAGGCGTGTTTAATATGCAACAGTCAATTCCGAATTCGTTTGTTACTTTCGCATCAAGTTCGGAATCTCCGATGTATATTGTGTTTTTCAGAGGAACTTTATATTTATCTGCTAATGTTTGAAAACGTTCGACCTTGCCTGTCGTATTAATATTAGCACCCAAAACAGAGTCGAACAAATCGCTTGCGCCGTTTATTTCTAAAAGTATGTCTATTAAGTTTTGAATGGAATTGGAAATCAAAGCGGTTTTTAATCCTGCTTCTTTTATTTCAGAAAGCAATTTTAATGCACCGTCGGCAAACGTAATTTCGCTAATTAATTTCCTACCGTCGGTATCGTAAAAATCATATAACTCTTGAAAAACCTTTTCTAAATCTTGCTCGGGTATACCAATTTGCAAAAACAATTGGCGAACCGTTTCTCCACCGTTTGTGCCTATTTGGTCTATATTCATATCAGGAAATCGGTTTTGACCGAACATGTTAAACAAGCGCAGGTGTACGTCTCGGCTTTCAGTCAGTGTTCCGTCTAAGTCAAATACTATCAGATCATATTTACTCATTAATTTTGCTCCTCGCTAATGAAACTATTCTTGTTCGTATTCAGCATTGTGGAAAACATTCTGAACATCGTCGTTTTCTTCCAAAACGTCTATCATTTTTTGGAATTTTACGGCTTGCTCGTCTGTAAGTTCTACCGTTGTTTGGGGAATCATGTCTATCTGGGCAGAAATAAACTCGTACCCGGCTAAAGACATAGTTTCTTGAACTTCGGAGAAGTTTTCCGGCTCGGTGGTAATTTCAAAGAACTCTTCTTCCGCAACAAAATCTTGTGCTCCCGCCTCTAAGGCCGCCTCCATAACGGTGTCTTCGTCTTTTCCTTCGGCTTCGATTATCAGCACGCCTTTTTTGTCAAACATCCATAAAACACTACCGGAAGTTCCCATGCTTCCACCGAATTTATCGAACGCATGGCGTACTTCGCCGACAGTTCTGTTTTTGTTGTCTGTCATGGTTTCGACAACAACGGCTACACCGCCTATGCCGTATCCTTCATAAACAAGCTCTAAATAATCGACATTGGAAAGCTCTCCCGATGCCTTTTTAATAGACCTTGCAACATTGTCTCCCGGCATGTTATTTGCCTTTGCTTTTGCAATTGCGTCTCGTAACCTCGAGTTAGAATCGGGATCGGAGCCACCTAATTTAACGGCAACAACAATTTCTCTGCCTATTTTTGTAAATATTTTTCCTCGCTTGGCATCTGCCTTGCCTTTTTTGTTTTTAATTGTAGACCATTTTGAATGTCCGGACATATTTTCACCTC
>CAYJNC010000170.1:3237-4563 GCA_964371185.1 uncultured Christensenellaceae bacterium | reverse complement strand
AAACGGTCCGGCACAAACGCCTAATTTTTCGTCCTTGTCTTTTTCAACCGTCGTATTTATGAAGGTTAACCCTGCCGGGCACAGCCATTCATATTTTCCACCCCAACGTTCCGATTGATAACAGGCGAAAGATATCATATTTTCGCAAGTTGCCTTGCCGTACTTTTCTTTCTGTGCCGCCACGCAAACTTTACAAAACGAACTGAAATATTCCTGTTTACTGTGCGATAATAGATCTATTACAGCACACTCTACCTGGCTCACACTACGGAAAGCTTTTACTATTTTTCCTGCCGATTCTTTTAATGATTCCAAAATTGTTCACCTACTATAAATATAGATTATATCTTATGTTAATTAAATTATTGTATTTTGTTGTTATTTTTTGAACTTTTCGCCATCAATTTCAAAAAAACATATCAAAATTGATTTTTAGATACGCTTTTTTTTGAAATTTTGTGTTTAAATGAATTTTTCAAACCTATCTTTTGATACCTTGCAAATCGGGCATTTTTCGGGCGGTGCGTTCCTTGCGCAAAGATATCCGCAAACGCTACATCGCCACACTGGATAACTTAACGTCGATTGAAACATATTCTTTTTGGCTTCTTTTTTTGCCGCCGTTCTTCTGTCGGGAATTTGTTTCGCCTCTGAAAATTTTTCCCCAACATACAACGCACAAAAACACGCTCCGTATTCTTCTATGTCATCGTCACGATAATTACAGGGGCAAATAATATCTCTGTAGTTTTCTTTCTTTCCTATAATAAGACGACAAGGACAATAGATGTCTCCGTACCTATCTTTATTCTTTTGCAAACCTTCCGCTAAACGCAAAGTAAGCTCTTTGTCAGGGTTTATTTTATAACCGCTTTCTTTTGCCTCTTTTGTCAATTGTTCTAAATATTTTTCAGCTTCAATTCCGCTCATGTTGCGCCCACCAACTTCTCGAGCGCTTCTACGTCATAGCCTATTACCGCTGTTTCTCCGTTAAATACAACGGTCGGAAAAGACACATTCTCTTCAAATTTGCCAAGTTCTAAAAGCACTTCTTCCGCCTGATCTTCCGGCAAGAGATCTACATACACATATGAATATTCTACTAATTTATCGTCTATAAACTTCTTTGCTTTTTCACACCAACCACAGGTCGAAAGTGCATAGAGTTTTATGTCTCCTGCTTTTTCCCCCATGATTTTAATATAATCCACCATTTTTACTTTTCGTGCCGCATATATATATAATGCACGGCACACTCCTTTCCCTTTTTTTGTATTATACCACCGTTTATCCGTTTTGTTAAATTTTGTTAATAATTTATTTTAG
>CAYJNC010000170.1:0-3137 GCA_964371185.1 uncultured Christensenellaceae bacterium | reverse complement strand
TGTATTATACCACCGTTTATCCGTTTTGTTAAATTTTGTTAATAATTTATTTTAGGGATGTGTTAAAAAAATCATAATTTCGCAATTTCATCGCCTTTAATTGCATTTTAGCGTTAAAAAGCCTCGTTTTAGCGGTGCTAAAGCTGCGTTTTTTGCCTTAAGCTACAATCCCGTTCAACAAAATTTCATAAATCGGACTTTCTCAACACACCCTTTAGTAAAATTATCCTTTACATAGATTATTTTATGTCTCATAATCAAAGTAAGGTTATGGAGGTAAAAAATTTGAAGAAAAAAGCATATATATTAGTAATATCCGCCGCCATACTTTGGGGCATCATCGGCTTGTTTGTAAGAACCCTCTCTGCCTACGGTTTTTCACCAATGCAATTAATTTCTTTTCGGGCATACATCTCTGCCGCCGTCTTAGTGCTTTTTTTATTGATATACAGACGTCCTGCACTTAAAATTCGGATAAAAGACATTTGGTATTTTATCGGCACGGGAATAATTAGCTTTGTGTTTTTTAATTACTGTTATTTTATTGCAATCGGCGAGGTTTCTTTGTCCGTCGCGGCCATTCTCCTATACACTGCGCCCATCTTTGTAATGCTACTGTCCTTGCTGTTTTTTAAGGAAAAGCTAACCAAGAAAAAATCTATTGCGCTGATTTTGGCATTTTGCGGATGTTTGCTTACAACCGGAATTGGGACTTCGTCGGTAATACTTTCAAAAATCGGTATAATTGCAGGGGCATTGTCGGGATTTTTATACGCCCTATACAGCATATTTGCCCAACAGGCATTAAAACGCTATTCACCCATAACCGTAACCGCCTACACCTTTGTTTTCGCATCAATAGGGGTGACTCCCTTTGCGGATTTGCCCTCTGTTGCCGCCATTATAGACGGAAACATTCAGATAATACTGCTGATTTTACTTTTCGGTTTTGTAACCGGAGTTTTGCCCTACTATTTATACACAAAAGGCCTATACTACCTAAATTCTTCGCGTGCGGCCATTATTTCTTGTGTAGAACCTGTTGTTGCAACCGTCATCGGGCTTTTGGTGTTTGGCGAAACGCTTACTTTCTTTGGCGGATTGGGTATTTTTCTTGTAATATTTGCGCTGATAGTTTTAAAATCTAATATCTTCAACAAAAAACAGGCAATCTTTAACTCTATACAGAAATAATTCGCATTATTACACATAAATATTAGGCAATACCTAATTTTCGGATATTGACAGTATTGTTAATAAAAATATATAATATGGGTAAATTATTTGAATAATAAAAGGAGAATTTGTTTTGAAACCATATCCATACTATCAAACGCAAACAGTTAGCTCGATAAAAGAAATAATAGAACTTCCTTACGCCCAAAAACCCGACAAAGATGTTTTTCGTGTTCGCGTAAGCAACACTTCATATAAAAGCATTACCTGGAGAGAGTTTAAAGAAGACGTAGACGCATTCGGGACTGCGTTGATAAACAGTGGTTTGCAAAAATCTCATATTTGTGTCATCGGAGAGAATTCTTATGAATGGGTACTGACATACATGTCGGTCATTTGTTCCGACAGCGTCATAGTACCGCTCGACAAAGAACTGCCCGCGGAAAAATTAGCCGATCTTATTGCTTTTGCAGATGCTAAGGCTATTGTGTTTTCTAAGTCTTATGCACCGATGATGAAACAAATTGCTCCTTTGTTAAAAGATGTAACACATTATATTTGCATGGACGATGTGCCGGAATTTACTTCCATACCTGCACAAATCAATAAAGGTAAAGAACTTTTAGCAAACGGCGACACCTCTTTTGCCGAAGTAGTTCCCGACATTGAAAAAATGTCTGCATTGTTGTTTACCTCGGGAACAAGCGGTTTACCAAAAGGCGTTATGCTTTCACAAAAAAACCTAATAACAAGTTTTGAAGGTGCTTGCAAACACATCTCATTCACCGAAAACGATGTTATGCTTTCGGTTTTGCCTTTACATCATGCCTACGAAAGCAACTGCGGCATTTTAGCCGTGCTTAACCTACATTGCGTAATTTGCTTCAATGCAAATTTAAAGCAATTTTTAAGCAATCTCCAATTGTTTAAGCCAACCGGCATGAGCCTCGTGCCGCTTGTTGCGGACACAATGTTTAGAAGAGTCATGGACGGCGCTAAAAAAAGCGGAAAACTTAAAAAACTACAGACAGCCATGAAAATAAGTGATTTTCTACAACGCTTGAATATAGACGTAAGCGACAAAATTTTCAGCGAGGTATACGACGCATTCGGCGGAAGGTTTAAAAAGGCTTTCGTAGGCGGCGCACCCATGAACCCTGTTATAACGAAGGCTTTCAGAAAACTGGGAATTCAAATGTTGCAAGGCTATGGCATCACGGAATGTTCTCCCTTGGTTTCGGTAAACAGAGAAAATTATTACAAAGACGATTCGGTCGGCCCGGTGCTTCCCGTTTGTCTGATAAAAATAGAAGAAGGCGAAATTTTGGTTTCCGGCGATAATGTCATGCTCGGATACTATAAGAATGAAGAGGCTACCAAAGAAGCGTTTTCGGGTAAATGGTTTAGAACCGGAGATTTAGGCTACTTAGACGGAGACGGTTTCTTATACATAACCGGCCGCAAGAAAAACCTCATCATACTTGCAAGCGGTGAAAATGTTTGTCCGGAAGAGTTAGAAGGCCACATAATAAACCTGCCATTGGTTAAAGAAGTTGTTGTCTTAGAAGAAAACAACGCCATCACAGCAGATGTCTACCCGGATTTCGAGTATGCGGAGCAAAACCAAATAGAAGACATACAATCCACGTTAGAAAAACAAATAGACGACATAAACCGTGGTTTGCCAAGGTATAAACACGTTACCGTGATTCGTACACGTGACGTTGAATTTGAAAAGACGACAACAAAAAAAATAATCAGATATAAAGTAAACGGAGGAAATATTTAAAATGTATCAACGTGTCAAAGATATTCTTCAAGAATATGCTTGCTTAGAAGAAGGATTAATAACACCGCAATCAAACCTACAAAAGGATTTATTCTTAAATTCTCTAGACGTGGTTAACGTAATCGTAGAGTTTGAAGACGCATTCGGCATAGAAATAAACGAAGATGATATT
>CAYJNC010000169.1:0-4577 GCA_964371185.1 uncultured Christensenellaceae bacterium | reverse complement strand
ATGTTTTCTTCGGTGTGTGCATAGACCCAACCTTAGAAGACGAAGTTAGGGTTACAGTGATTGCAACCGGTTTTGGAGATGCTCCCGCACCGGTAAAAGAGATTGTTAAAGAAAAACCGGTTCCTGTTATTCCGCAGAGAAACAAGGTTGAAGAGCGCATAGAATACACAGACGATGAGCCCATAAATCAACCGGAAATAGAAATGATGCCACAGAGGACTCGTCCTGAGGCGCAAGAAAGCAGAGACGGTGACCATTTAGACATGCTGTTAGACGAAGACTTAGAAATACCTTCTTTCTTGAAAAAGAAACCAAGAAGAAACCGAGTAGACTACTAAAACCGGGCGAACTATCCGAGGGCTACGATGGGGGCACTATCCGAGGGAGCTGCGATTGAGGGCTAATCGGAGGGCTGCTATCCGGGGGCACTTTTTCTGAGGGTACAAGGTTAAAAGGTTTACGTCGAAGAAGTGCAAGCTTAAAGGTGCGAACTTATAAAGTGAGCAATTTAGGCGGTATGCAGTGATATTTATGTAAACGCCTTAGCGCTGTGCTTAATTTAAACAAACAATAATTTATTTATACAAAACAGGTGATATTTTAAAAACAAGTATCACTTTTTTGTTTTTAATCTGTAATGTTATAAAAAAGGCATAACAAACGGAATAAATTTGTAAAATGTAGCGAAAAAAATCTTGAATTGCAAGTGAGATATGTAAAATATTTATATTAATATCAAAAAACAGACACCAATCGACAATATTCGATATTTTTATATATTATTATTGAAATAATCAATAGAATATTGGAATGGTGCTGATTTGATGAAAAATAGTATGAAGTGTTTAGGAAAAGAAATCTTATATGAATCATCTAATGAAGTGGCAGAATTGGTAGAAAGGTTACGCAGGGGCGATATGGACGCAAGGAATCGCTTGATAGAAGCGCATATTTGGTTGGCGGTATATTTGGCACAAAAATACTTATCTGTCGACAATTCAATAGAGGATCTAATTTCTGTTGCGTATGTCGGCTTGGTAAAAGCCATGAATACATATAAACCGGATAAGAACGTAAAACCTTCTACGTACGCATCCCATTGTATACAAAATGAACTTAGAATGTATTATAATCGAAATAAAAAAAATAAGATGGAAACCTATTTGGAAGAAGAACAAACGGACGGTAATAAAACAAGAAAAATAGAGGATTTATTAGGAACAGAAACAGAGATAGTTATAAGCGAAGTTATCGAAAATGAATTAATCGCAGAAATAAACAATGTAATAGAAAAATGGCCGAAAAGAGAGCGAGAAATTGTAGAAATGCGTTTGGGTCTTAACGGAAACAGGGAAGAAAGCCAAAAGACTGTTGCCGGCAAATTGGGGATAACTCAGTCTTGTGTGTCTAAAATAGAGAAAAAAGCAATGAACAAGATTCGACTTTCGTTCGAAAAACACACGGATTAAGCATATTTTTGCACATCGTATTTTAAAAATATGCTTTTTTTATTTAGATATGATATAATAATATATATTAATATTATTTGTTAGAGGTGCTCAAATATGAAGTGTGTTTATTGTAATCATTTGGAAAGTAAAGTGGTGGATTCAAGGCCGGTAGAGGATGGCAGTGCAATAAGAAGACGCAGAGAATGTTTAGAATGCCAAAAGAGGTTCACAACCTATGAAAAAGTAGAAAGCCTACCAATGTTCATTGTTAAAAAAGACGGTAAGCGAGAGAGCTTTGACATTGAAAAGATAAAAAAAGGCATTGTTAAGGCCTGTGAAAAGCGTGAAGTTTCTTATGACGAAATAGAAAAGTTGATAAACGAAATTGAAAGAGAAGTTTATGGCGCACCCGGTCATGAAGTTTCGTCGCATGAAGTCGGCGAAATTGTAATGCGTGGATTAAAGAATTTAGACGAGGTTGCTTATGTGCGTTTTGCTTCTGTTTACAGACAATTTAAAGATATAAACACATTCAAAGAAGAATTAAATAAACTTTTGATGGAGAGATAATGAAAAATTATATAGCTAAGGTTAATAGCGGCTTTTTATTAAAAGAAAAAGAAGGCGTACAAGTTTTTACTATTCCTATGTTTTTAGAAAATGGTTTTGTTAAACATTGTTTTACTTCAAGAAACGGCGGTGTAAGCAAAGACGAGTTTAACAGTTTGAATTTAAGCAAAACAAGAGAAAAAAACTCAGAAAACAAAAAGGAAAATTACAGAAGGGTTTGCAATACTATCGGAGTTTCGTACGAAACCGTAACCCTTGTTAATTATTCTCATGGAGACGGAATTGTGGTTGCCACAAAAGAAGATGCAGGAAAAGGGATATCAAGAGATTCTGATTTTTCTTTTTGTGATGCCATGATAACCGCCGAGGAAGGTGTTTGCGCTCATACTCTTCATGCCGATTGCGTGCCTGTTTTTGTCGCTGATATTAACAAACGGGTTGTGTGCGTTGCTCATGCCGGTTGGAAGGGTGTTTTGGCGGAACTGCCCAAAAAGATTATTAATAAATTCTACGAAGAATTTTCAAGTGATCCTCAAGATGTTATCGTTGGTATTGGCCCGCACATCAGAAAATGGTGTTTTGAAGTAGGTGAAGATGTGTATATGCCTTTTGTTGAACGGTTCGGCGAAGAAATCGCAACAAAAGTTGACGGTAAAATATTTTTAGACCTCGAATATGCTATTTTGATGCAACTAAAGGAATCGAAAATTCTTGCAAGTAACGTTACTTGTGCAAAATTATGTACTTATTGTGAAACGAGAATGTTTTATTCGCATCGCAGAGACAAAGGTAAGACGGGTGCTATGGGTTCTTTTATTGCCCTTTGACGGAGAAAAAAATGGAGCGAATTTATTTAGATTATGCGGCGACAACACCGGTTTTGGATGAGGTAGCAAAAGCCATGCTACCGTGTTTTAATGTTAATTTTTCTAACCCATCCGGTGTATATTCAAGCGCACGTGAGGCCTACCGATTACTACAAGACGCAAGGGAAGAGATTGCGCAAATTTTAGGGGCGGAAGATAAGGAAATCTTCTTCACTTCGGGCGGTACAGAAAGCGACAACTGGGCGATAAAAGGTTTGCTTTCGGATAAAAAAAAGCACATAATAACAACTGCAACGGAACACCATGCTATCATAGACGCTTGTAAAAAAGCGGAAGAAAATGGGGCAAGGCTAACTGTTTTGCCGGTAGATAAATTTGGAAGTGTTAGTGCAAAACAAGTAAGAGACGCTATTTGTGAGGATACCGCCGTAGTTTCTGTTATTTATGCAAACAACGAAGTGGGAAGCGTTAACCCCATAAAACAAATTGGTGAAGTGGCAAAAGAAATGGGAGTGCCGTTTCATACAGATGCGGTTGCCGCTGTGCCACATCTAAAAATAAATTTAGTACAAGATAATATTGGTCTTATGACCTTATCGGCGCATAAATTTTATGGTCCTAAGGGAATAGGGGTGCTTTTTTGCAAAAAAGACTTGCATTTGAATTCAATGTTGCAAGGCGGCAAGCAAGAGACGGGCAAAAGGGCGGGCACTGAAAATGTAGCCGGTGCGGTTGGCATGGCACAGGCTTTGTCGCTTTTAAAAGCCAACATGGTACACGAAGAAAAACGTTTGGCCGAGTTGTCCGGTTTTTTCAGGCAGGAGATATCAAAAGAAATTCCGAGCATAGTGTTTACTTTGCAAGCCGAAAAAAGTTTGCCTTCGACGGTGCATATGATTTTACCCGATGTGTCTTCGGATTTGGCGCTTATGTTTCTTGATCAAAGAGGTGTTGAATGTTCTGCCGGTTCTTCGTGTTCGAGCGGTACGACGACTCCTTCACATGTTTTGATGGCTATGGGTATAAACGAACAAAAGGCAAGGCAGGCGCTTAGGATGACACTCGGTAAGTACACTACTTTTGAACAAATCAGAAAAACGGTTTGTTATTTAAAAGAATTGTGCAACGGAAATATGCAGATTTTTGGCTAAAAAAATTTATATGAATTTACAACAATGTAAATATGGTATATAATTAAATATAATAGACGATGGAGGGAAAGAATGTATGTCGGATTTTGATAAAACTATGCAGTTTTCGTTTGATAAAGAGCTTGAAAACCCGGTAAGGGGAATAATTCGTATTGTAAGCGAGGCAATGCGCGAAAAGGGTTATGACCCGGTAAACCAGTTAATCGGCTACATTGTGTCGGGCGATCCTACCTATATAACCGGTTATAAAAATGCACGCTCGTTAATAGCAAGTGTAGACCGAGACGAACTTTTAGAAGAATTGGTAAGCTACTATATCAAACAAATTTAGATTATTTTTAGCAACATTAGAGAGGAGTTTTAATTTATGGGTAGAGTTATGGGTTTAGATGTCGGTGATAAGCGTATTGGTGTTGCAGTTTCCGACCTGTTAATGATTACGGCTCAAGGAATTGAAACTTACACTCGAAAAGGTGAAAAAGAAGATATCGAACATTTTAAAGAGGTTATTGCAAAGCAAGATGTTTCAAGCATTGTTTGCGGTCTTCCCAAAAATATGGATGGAAGTATCGGTGTGC
>CAYJNC010000168.1:0-4601 GCA_964371185.1 uncultured Christensenellaceae bacterium | reverse complement strand
GTTTGATTTACGCACGGTCATACCTACCGCTTGACGGCCAAGACAGCGAACAAGTTGTGAAAGAACAGCTTTGGAAAATTGATAAAAATGGTGAAAAAACTCAGTTGAATATTCGTGATTTTTACGATGTAGAAAAAGCACAATGGTCTGCGGACGGCAGATATTTGGCAATCCTCGACACGGGTACCAGCGACAAAATTTTGTATCTGTATGATTCAAGCGAAGACAAAACTTTAAATTTAGGCGAAGAAGGATTGGGTGATTTAACCACTTCTTTTGTTTGGGACGAAAATGAACCGATAATTTATGCTATGACAGGGAATGCAAATACTCTGCAACTAAAAAAATATGACACAAATGCTCCCGAATATGAAAAAGTTTCTTCGGTAGAAGAGCGCTATGGTGCAGACAGCAGAATAGACATAGCCGGAGACTTAATTTACTTTGCCGACAGAACGGCAGGCGAAGCCGGGGAAATTTTCTCTGTCAGCATCAAAACCGGTGAACGCAATAAGGTTGCCGATGGCATAGAGTTTGCACTTTCACCTACCGGAAGATATTTGGCAACACGTGTTTTAAATGATGAAGAAGCGTTGCTGTTTGATTTGCAGATGATTTCTTTAGACACGAATGAAACTGTGTCGGTACAAACAAATTTCCAATTTGAGAACTATGCCTTTTCTGCAGACGGAGAAACATTTTACTACATAACTCCTATGTTTGAAGGAACTAACATGAACTATCCGTTTGCCCTTTTAAAGTATGACATGCAGTCGGGTGAAAGTAGCCTGCTGGCGTACTCTACGACAGAAAGATTTATCCCTTCGGAAAACATAGATGAGTTGTATGTTATCGGTAATTTCACACAAAACAACAACAACTTCGATGTTACATATCTATATACAGAGGGGTAAAATGAACATATTATTGGTTGCGGTTAATTCGGGTTATGTGCACACAAACCCGGCGGTACGCACATTAGCAAAGGTAATAGGAGCACCGTTTTGCGAGTTTCATGTAAACCGTCAGATACAAGATGTTGTTCGCACAATATACTATAAACAGCCGGAAGTAATTGGTTTTTCTTGTTATATCTGGAATATTGAATACGTATTAAAATTAGCTAAAGATATAAAAACAATAATGCCCAATGTGAGAATCTTTTTCGGTGGGCCGGAAATCTCGCCGGTCGCCGTTGATTTGATGAAAGAGCATGATTTTATAGACGCCTGTTTTTGCGGAGAGGGAGAAGAAAGCCTGCTTAAGTGGGTGCAAACCAATAAATTTCCAAAAGAAGCTGTATACAAAGAAAACGGCGAAATAAAAGGCAGTGGAGTTTTTGGTTGCGTGTCCGACTTAGACAGCATTCCTTTTTATTTGGCAGACGAAAATTATGACAACACGAAAATATACTACTATGAATCAACAAGAGGTTGTCCGTTCTCATGCGAATATTGTCTGTCCGGGTTAGAAGGATCTGTCCGTGAAAAATCTCTCGATAAAGTCTTTGCGGAGATAGATATTTGCATAAAAAAACAAATGAGACTATTAAAATTCACCGACAGAACGTTCAACGCAAATGCAAAGCGTGCAAAGCAAATATTAAGGCATATAATAGATGCAAATACAGACACTTGTTTTCATTTTGAAGTTGCCCTTGACTTGGTTGACGTTGAGATGGCGGAAATGTTAAAGTCTGCGCCAAAAGGCCGGATACAGTTAGAAGCCGGCGTTCAGACTTTAAACAAAGAAACCTTAAAAGCCGTTAGCAGAAAAACAAATATCGAGCGGATTAAAAGTGTTGCTTCGGAAATTTTAGAAAACGACAATATTCATCTACACTTAGACTTAATTGCCGGCCTTCCCAAAGAAGATATTGCTTCTTTTGAAAAGTCTTTTAATGAAGTGTATTCGTGGTACCCTCATATGCTGCAATTAGGCTTTTTAAAGTTGATAAAGGGTTCTGCGTTGCAACGAAAAAGCGAGGAGTATGGCATAAAATTTAGGCATTATCCTCCGTATGAAGTGCTTGAAACGAACGAGTTGTCGGCAGATGATTTGTTTTTAATTAAAGGCGTAGAAGAAGTTTTAGACAGGTATTTCAATACGGGCAGGGCAAGAAGGGGCATAGATTATCTGACAAAAAATGAAATTGTAGAGCCATTTAAATACTATGCAGGTTTGTATGCGCATTGGGAAGAAAAAGGGTATACAAATAGGCCTCTTTCGGGCACGGATCAATTTAGGGCGATAATAGAATATACACAGAAAATTGTCGATAAAAAAGAGTTCGATATTTTTGTAGAGTGTTTAAAAATAGATTATGCCACAGCAAAGGTAAAAGGCAAATTTCCTCTGGAATAATATGTCTCATAAATATTCAATTAACAATCAATTCATAATTTATTAAGACTTTTTTAACTTAAAACTGTTTACAATGTACGCAAAGAGAGTATAATATAATTATAAAGGTCAAAGAAAGTCAAAGACGAAAAGGGAGTGATTAGATGTCGTTATTAAGTGATAGCATAGAAGAATTTATAATACAACTTTTGCAAGAAAACGGTGCTACGCATCTGAAGAGAAATGAACTGGCGCAAAGGTTTTCGTGTGCACCGTCTCAGATAAACTATGTGCTGACTACAAGGTTCTCGCCGAATAGGGGGTATTCAACGCAATCTCGCAGGGGCGGCGGTGGGTATATACGAATAGTTCGTATAAATGCCGACAGGGCTAACTATGTGGCGGCGCTAATTGATTCTGAAATAGGAGAAAGCATAAACATCAGACGTGCGGCAGAGCTGATTGAAGGATTGCACCATATGGGCTTTTTGGAAGCGAATGTTAAAGAGATAATTTTGGCGGCCATATCAAACAAGGCTTTAAAGGGTGTTGTTGAAGGACAAAACGAATTGCGTGCTCAAATTTTAAAAGAAATTTTATATAAGGTGATTTGAAGGAGGATAGTTATATGATGTGTGAAAAGTGCCATGAAAAAGTGGCGAGTGTACGTGTAACAAGAATAGTAAACGGCATAAGAAGCGGTCAAAATCTTTGTGCCGAATGTGCGGGCATAAATATGGAAGACATGATGTTTTACTTATCCGAGAATAAAGGAAACAATTTCTACAATAAAGAAAAGGTAGTCGGAGAAGTAAAAAAAAGCGAAGGAAATATTTTTTCGTCGGAGAGCATATTAAATTTAAGTTTTCCTAAAATTAATAACGAAATTAAAAATACAATAGATGAGAAAACGAAAAAAAGTATTGTTACAGATAAGAAAGAAGAATTAAAGGCAAAACTTTCCGATGCGGTTTCAAAAGAAGAATTTGAAAAAGCGGCGCAGATAAGAGACGAAATTTATTTTTTGGAAAAAGAAGAACAAAACGGTTATAAGGCTGTATAGATAAAAAGAAAAGGTGGTGTAGATTATGGATAATATGACTAAATTTACAAAAGGAGCCCAAGAGGCAGTCAACAATGCTGCAATGATAGCCGCTAATGTGGGTGAAAAATATTTAGGAACGGAACATTTGTTGGCAGGCCTTATTGCAGAGGGCGGAACGGCGGCAGAAATTTTAGAAGAGCACGGAATAATAGAGGAAAATGCCGTTCAGTATTTGCAACAAGTCGTTTCAAAAAAGGAAGGCGTAAGGGTATACGATAATGTTCTCGGTTATACTCCGAGGACAAAAAAAGTTCTTGAAGTAAGCATTTCGTTGTCTAAGCAATTAGGACATAAATATATTGGTACAGAACATATGCTTCTTGCGATATTAAACGAACAGGAATGTTTAGGGTTTAGGATGCTAAAGGATTTGGGCGTAGATTTAGGTGCAGTCCAAAAAGATATAATATCGATAGGCGATGAAACAAAAAACAGCAGTGCAACCAAAAGGGCAACTCCGAATTTAGAAAAATTCGGTACCGATTTAACAAAAGCTGCAGAAAATGCCGAGTTAGATCCGGTTATCGGCAGAGGCCAGGAGATAGAAAGAATAATTCAAATTCTTATCAGACGAACAAAAAACAATCCGGTGCTTATTGGAGAGCCGGGTGTAGGGAAATCGGCAATTGCGGAAGGTTTGGCACAAAGGGTGATAAAGGGCGATATTCCCGATATGTTGAAAAACAAGCGTGTTATTATGTTAGACTTGGCGAGTATGCTTGCAGGTGCAAAGTTTAGGGGAGAATTTGAAGAACGTTTAAAAGATGTTTTAGATGAACTAAAAAAATCCGGTGATGTAATTTTGTTCATAGACGAAATGCACACATTGGTAGGCGCAGGTGCGGCAGAAGGTGCGCTCGATGCGGCAAACATATTAAAACCCATGTTGGCAAGGGGAGAAATACAAGTAATAGGGGCAACAACAATAGACGAATATCGAAAGCATATTGAAAAAGATGCGGCGTTGGAAAGAAGATTTCAGCCGGTTATGGTAGGAGAACCTTCGCCGGAGGAAACGGTGCTGATTCTGCAAGGATTGCTCGACAAATACGAGGCGCATCATAAGGTGCAAATAACGCAAGAAGCGGTGAAAGCGGCGGTAGATTTGTCTACAAGGTACATAATGGACAGGTTTTTGCCGGACAAAGCAATA
>CAYJNC010000167.1:0-4630 GCA_964371185.1 uncultured Christensenellaceae bacterium | reverse complement strand
GTCTCTGATGGCAGAAATAAGCAGCCCTTTTGCATCGTAGGGAGTGGAAGGAACAACAACTTTAAGGCCGGGTATGTGGCAAAATAAATTCTCGAGAGACTGTGAGTGTTGTGCCGCCGCACCTGTGCCACCGCCCGATGGTGTTCTGATAACCATAGGAACGTTTACTTTGCCGGCAAACATAAAGTGTATTTTTGCGGCTTGATTTATAATTTGGTCGTAACAAACGGCCATGAAATCCGAAAACATAAGTTCTACTATCGGGCGCATTCCCATCATGGCGGCACCGACACCGGCGCCCATGAAGGCTGTTTCTGAAATGGGTGTGTCTATAACACGTTCCTTACCGAACTCTTCTATCATACCCCGAGAAACGCCAAACGCACCGCAATAAACTCCGATGTCTTCTCCCATGAAGAATACGTTTTCATCTCTTCTCATCTCTTCGCACATGGCTTGTTTTACTGCTTCAGCATATGTAATAATCATCTAAATCTCCCCCTAATCGGCATAAACTGCTTTTTCAATATCATACATTGCAGGTTCTTCGCATGAAAGCGCATAGGTGGTCGCTTCTTCTATGATATCGGTTGTCTTTTTATCTATATCGTCTACTTCTTGTTGCGTAAACCCGTTTTCTAACATTACCTTGCTAAACCGAATAACCGGATTGTTTTGCCTCCAAAGTTCTATCTCTTCTTTTGTACGGTATAGGTTGCCGTCGCTTTTAGAATGCCCGCTTGTTCTATAGGTGTGCTCTACAATAAAGACGGGTTCTTCGTTTGCTATCATATATTTGCGTGCTTCTGTTACGGTGTCATAAACCGCTAACACATCGTTGCCGTCAACCTCGTAGCTTTTCATGTTGTAGGGAATAGCCCTTTTTGTCAAGTCTGTGTCGTTTGCAACGCTTGCAAGCGGAGTGCTCATGCCGTAGCTGTTGTTTGTACAAATAAACATCACCGGTAATTTCCAAACTGCCGCTAAGTTCATAGCCTCGTGAAAAGCACCTTCGTTTGTGGCACCATCGCCGATGAAAACTGCAACTATGGTGTCGGCTACTTTTTTCATGCGGATGCTTTGTGCGACTCCACATGCAATCGGTGCGGCCGCACCTAAAATACCGTTTGCGCCCAAAACGTTTTTATCGAAATCCGCAATGTGCATAGAACCGCCGAGGCCGTTGTTTGTTCCGGCTTGCCTTGCTAAAATTTCAGCCATTGCATCTTTTACATCAACACCCTTTGCGAGCGCTTGGCCGTGGCCTCTGTGCGTCGCCAAAAGATAATCGTTTTCTTTTATTGCCATCATACTGCCTGTGCCTGTGGCTTCTTCCCCGATGCCAAGGTGGGTAGTACCGTGCACCAAACCCTTAGAAAACAAGCTTTGTACCCGTTCTTCGAATTTGCGTACAATTTGCATCATCTCCATTAAGTTTGTCATTAGTTCTTTACTATGTTTTTTACCCATTGTTTGTTCTCCTTAACGAAACATATATTATGCACAATTTGGTTGAGTTGCAATTATTTTTGCCCGTAATTATTAAACACTTCGATTGCCTCGTCAACCTGTGCATCACTTAGTACGAATAGATCCTCTTTGTTAGAGACGGCAGAACGTGCCATCAAATAGCATTTTGCTGTGTCTTCTAAGTATACGGCGGCATAAAGCGCCTGGCTTAAATCTTTGCCGACCGTTATGACACCATGACTCTTTAATATTATAGCAAGTTTATCGCCGATGTGCTCAACAACTTCTATTCCCATTTGTAAACTGGCTGCACTTGCGAATGGAGCAACGCTGACGCTTCCCTTACATGTGTTGCAAAGCGTTGTCGTGACTGCCGGAAGTTCGTCGGCAATAATGCTGACGGTTGTAGCATACGGCTGGTGGGTGTGTATGATTGCATTTACATTAGGTTTGTTGTTGTATATATGCAAAAGCGCTTGTGTATCTACCGACGGGCGCAAATCTCCCTCTATTACCTCACCCTCTTTATTTAACACCAACATTTGGTCGCTTGTCAATTTTTCGTAATTTAAGCCGGAGGGTGTGATGATAATATCGCCGTTTGGCATTCTCATACTAACGTTTCCGCCGGACAAATGAATAAGCTCTGCCGCTTTCATTTCGAGTGCTGTATCGAGCACTTGCTTTTTTTCTATGCTATACATATGTTTGTCTCCTATTATATATATTATTTGTTATCTCATCAACATTCCGCCCGAAACATCTATTGTAGCGCCTACTATGTAAGAAGATAGGTTAGAAACCAAAAATAACGCTACGTTAGCAACATCTTCGGGTGTCGAGATTCTGCCGATGGGTATTGTGTTTTTATATCTCTGCGTGTTTTGTGCAATTTTTTCTTTTGTTAAAGGCGTAGCCACTATGCCCGGAGCAATGGCGTTTATGTTTATTCCGTTTTTAGAAACCTCTTTTGCAAGAGAGACGGTTAGCCCGACAACGCCTGCCTTGCAAGCGGCGTAATGTGCGTGTCCGCTGTCTGTGCCGTTAAATGCCGATTGTGAAACGATGTTTACTATTTTGCCGGATTTTTTGTTTTCGAGAAAATAGTTTACTGCTGTCTTATTCATTAGGTAAGCACCTGTGAAGTTAACATCGGTAGAACGTTGCCACATTTCAAAGGGCATATCGGCAACCAAACTTTTTGTTAATAGGGCGGCGCTGTTGATTATGAAATCTACGCCGCCAAATGTTTTTATCGCCGTATCAAACAAGGCTATAACGTCTTTTGGGCAAGATATGTCTCCGTAAGAGGCTATGCACCTTGTTTTGGTGGTTGAAGAAATATCTTCTATTGTTTTAACGGAAATATCTTCGTCTGCAAAATAGTTTGCCAACACATGACAACCTTCTTGTGCGAGTAATTTTGTGGTTGCAAGCCCTATGCCTGTCGTGCCGCCGGTTATTATTGCTACTTTGCCTTTTATGCCTAATTCCATTTAGTTATACTCCGATTAAAATTAGTGAGTTATTTATATTGGCCGAATTCTTGTGCGGCGTCGTACAATGCCACAATTTTCTCGGCGCTGATTCCCGATTGTATGTTGTGTGAAGGAGCCATAATATAACCACCGCCCGGTTTTAAATCGGCCATTCTTGTTCTGACTTCGTTGCGAATATCTTCTATTGTACCATGTACCAAAACATCTTGTGAATCTACCGCACCGTGGAAACACAATTTGTCGCCGTAGGTGGTGTTTATTAGTTTGGTGTTCATGCCGGCTGCGTTTGGCTGAATGGGGTTTAACATGTCGGCCCCCATGTCTATAAAGTCGGGAATGAAATCGAATATTGCCCCGCATGAATGTACAGATATTTTACCCTGAGGATTGTGTTTGATATATTCTGCTTTGGCGGCCTTCCATTCTTGTTCTAAATATGGACGTATAACTGTTTGGAATGTTTGAAGCGAAAGCAAAGGAGCGTCTTGCGAACCCATGTCTTCGCCTTGAAAACGCATGTAGGTTAAATATTTACCGACACGTTCAAATATTTGTTTGTCTCTGTGTAGGTTTATTTCCAAAACTTTTTTCATCATAGCTTGTGCCATTTCCGGTTCGGTGAGTAAATCTACAAAAAAGTTTTCCATGCCACGTAAATAATGAGCTCTTTCAAATACATTTCCGCCAAAAACCATTGTCAGAGCAAAATCTGTGTTGTCGTACAAATATTTAACTTCTTTTTCAAATCCTTCTAATCTTTCTTCGTCGAGTGCGGGCCAATGGTCGTAGTTTTCTATGTCTTCAATAGACTCCGCATCTTTTAGTGGGTGATCTACCATTTGGAATAAAAATCCGCCGTATTCGTCGGTGACACGAACTTTTTTACAACCCCATTCGTCTAAAAATTCGTTTTTATCACGGTATTCTTGTCCGCACGATTTGCCAAAGGGCAAGTGCATTACATCTATGTTTAGTTTTTCAAGTATCTCGGGTTTAGGAAAAACGTGTGCCCAGTCGTCGCACCAAAGGTCGTCTTCTTCTCCGTAGTACTCTAAAATCTCTTGGTAGGGCTTTGTAACTATAGTCATATCTACGGGAACTCTATCTGCCTCTTTGTGGTTTAATGTTGTTTCAACTCGTTCTCTTCTAGTCAATGTTTGACACCTCCAAAATAATTTGTATTTAATACAAGAATATTCTATAACAAATGTGAATAAAAAGCAATACATATTTGCGGAAAATATTTTTTGTGTAAAAAATGTGCTATTAAACACACGATTAGCTTGGTTAAATTACGTTAAAACGACATTTAACAGTCTGCCGAATGATAATACCGTAAAAAATGTTAGGTTTGAAAAAAACAATAGAATTACGAGAGTTAAATAAATGTATTGAAATTTTCAAAAGCAAATGTTATTATTGAAAAAACTTTAATTGTTGAGAAAGTAGGGGGTAGGAAATATGGCGTTTATGAACAATTGTTTGATAGGACTTTATGAAAAAGCCTTTCCGTCTGATTATTCTTTGGAAAAGTGCCTTGATATGACGAAAGAATTAGGATACGATTTTTTTGAGTTAAGTATAGATGAATCCGACGAAAAAATCGATAGGTTGAGTTGGTCGGGAGAAGAACGTACGGCCGTTTTAAATATGATTGAAAA
>CAYJNC010000166.1:0-4636 GCA_964371185.1 uncultured Christensenellaceae bacterium | reverse complement strand
CGCATCAGAAAGATAGTGAAGAAACTATGCGAAAAATTCGGCGAATCTTTTATGTTTGAAGATAAAAAATATTACGCATTTCCTACACAAGAAAGTTTGGCAAATGCGACAATAGAGGAATTAGCAGAGTGTGGTGCGGGGTATAGGGCGCCGTATATCAAAGAAACGGCACAGGCGATGTGTGATGGTTTTGACCTACAAGAACTTATTTTGTTACCCTACGAACTTGCGAAAAAACAGCTGAGAACACTAAAAGGTGTAGGGCCTAAGGTTGCCGACTGTGTATTGTTGTTTTCATTGCATAAAAACGAAGCCTTCCCGGCAGACGTATGGATAAAAAGGGTTTTGAGCGAAGTGTATGGGTTTACGGGCAGTGATAAGGAAGTTTTTGCTTTTGCAAAAGGAAAGTTCGGCGAGTGTGCCGGAATAGCCCAACAGTATCTATTCTACTATGCAAAAGAAAATTCGCTTGGCAAGAATAAAGCATAAAACAGTTTATTTAAGGTGCAATTTCGTGTATAATTATATATGTATTAAGAAAGAGAGATGTACAATGAAAATACTTATAGACACGCATACACACACGGTTGCAAGCGGCCATGCGTATTCTACATTAAGAGAAAATGCGATATTGGCAAAAGAAAAAGGGTTAGATGGTTTTGTTTGTACAGATCATGGAAGATCGATAGAATTTGCTATACCCGAATATATGCTTGGGGTTTCGCTTGCGTTTGTTCCCGATGTTATCGAAGGAGTGCGTTTGTTTAAGGGCATTGAGGCGAACATCATCAACCATATCGGTGAAATAGATGTAGAAGAATACTACCTTAAATTTACCGAGTTTGCAATAGCGTCCCTCCACACTTTTTGCATAGAAAGCGGTGGCGAAACAAAAAATACCGAAGCATTAATCGGCGCGCTGAATAATCCGTATATAGATGTTATCGGACATTCGGGGAATCCGAGTTTTCCGATAGATGCGGAGGCCTACGTTTTAGAAGTGGCAAAATTAGGCAAATTGGTTGAGGTTAACAACCAATCTTTTAGGGTGAGAAAAGGTTGTTATGAGAATTGTGCCAAAATTATTCGGTTGTGCAAAAAATATGATGTTAACATAACCGTAGCATCAGATGCCCACAGTTGCTATAATGTGGGAGATGTTGATAACGCGACTGCGTTGTTGAAAGATTGCGAGTTTCCGAACGAGTTAATAATTAATTCGAGCATGGAAAAATTTTCGGGTTATTTGGAAACAAGAAAGAAAAGAATAGAGCAACATAAAATATAAGGAGTATTGGGCGGTTAGTTTTGACCGTCGAAAAAAATATGGCGTATAAGACATTATATAGGGTGTTTCGGCCGACGGTGTTTGACGATGTTTACGGTCAGGAGCACATTACAGATATATTAAAAAAACAAGTGGAAAACAAAACGGTTTCTCATGCCTATTTGTTTTGTGGTTCGAGGGGAACGGGTAAGACGAGTACGGCGAAGATTTTTGCAAATGCGGTCAACTGTTTAGCGCCAAAAGATGGTAACCCTTGCAAAGAATGCGATGTTTGCTTGGAAGTTGAAAACGATGCTATGGTAGACATAGTCGAGATAGATGCGGCGTCTAATAACGGTGTAGACAACATTCGTGACATAAGAGAAAAAGTTGCGTTGTTGCCTGCCATTTCAAAATATAAGGTATACATTGTAGACGAGGTGCATATGTTGTCTTCGGGCGCATTTAATGCGTTGCTAAAAACCTTAGAAGAACCGCCGCCGCATGTTATATTCATATTGGCGACCACCGAGCTTAGAAAGGTGCCGGCAACCATACTTTCACGTTGCCAAAAATATGAATTTAAGAGGATTTCAAACAAAGACATAGTTGCACGTTTAAAATATATCACAGAGTGCGAAAATATAAACTGTGAGCAAGAAGCGTTAGAGCTTATTGCGCAACAGGCGGAAGGCTCCATGAGAGACGCACTTTCTATTGCAGAGCAATGTATTACGGGTGCTGATAATTTAACGAAAGAAAGTGTTGCACAGGCGATAGGTGTTGCAAACGCCGAGCAAATAGCGTTGCTTACCCAAGCCATAATAGGCGAAGACCCGGCGCAGGCGGTTAAAATAGCAACTTCCTTGCAAAAAGACGGCGTAGGCGCACACAATGTGTTAAACGACATCATATGTTCGTTGTCGGAAGAACTTGCGAAAAATGCACATAAAGCATACGAATGCTCAAACATTTTACGTAGCTTAGAGGCGCTTATTTCCATGCAACAAACATTGCGCTATTCTCCCGCTCCTAATGCCGTGCTTATGACGGCGATTGTTCGAGCCTGTGTAAACACGGTAGACATAGACACCAAAGACATTGAACTGAGGGTCAAGAAGTTAGAAGACAGGGTAGAAAAACTTGCTTTGCAGGGTGTTTCACAAGCGCCGGCAACAAGTAACACACAAAGTGCCGGCACACAAGTGTCAAGGGAAAGCATTCCGAAGATACAAGAACAACAAACGATGCAAGAAGTGCAGCCTATGCAAAAGCAAACTGTGCAAAAGGCAGAGGTTAAGCCAACGCTACCTGTAGACAAAATGCAGACAAAAGAAAAGCAGTCGGACGAAGTTTTAAAAAAATTCTGTAAGGCGTTAGAAGAAAAAAACCTTATGTTTTTGCCGGCGGCTAAGGTAATAAAAAGCATTGCAAAGCATGGAACGTCTTTGTATGTGTATGTAAACGAAGACGACATGCCAATAGCGCAAACCATAGATGCGGAAGGAAGCAGGGTAGACGTTGCCGCAGTAACACAGCAAGTTTTCGGTGCGGCACTGTCGGTGCAAATTAAGATAAAAGAAAAAAACAAACCACAGCAAACAGACATGTGCGATGTATTAAACGAGATGTTTGGCGAAGACAATGTGGCTATAATTAATAAAAAGTAAACGGAGGATATGAACAATGGCAAGAGGTGGATTCCCGGGCGGAATGAACATGCAAAACATGATGAAGCAAGCGCAACAAATGCAAATGCGTATGCAACAAATGCAAGAGGAACTTGAACAAAGAGAGGTAGAGGCGACTGCAGGTGGCGGAGTCGTTAAGGTTGTTGCTACCGGCAAAAAAATTGTAAAGAGCATTGAAATTCAAGAGGCGGTTGTTGACCCCGACGACATAGAAATGTTACAAGATTTGGTGCTTGCGGCCGTAAACGAAGCGCTTACAAAGGCGGACGACATGGTTCAATCCGAAATGGGTAAAATAACGGGCGGCATGAACTTAGGAGGCTTACTGTAAAAACGCAATGGAACAAATGGAATCCTTTCAAAAATTAGTGGCTCAGCTAACGAAGTTGCCGGGAATAGGCAAGAAAACCGCACAGCGGCTTGCCTATCATATTATTAAACTTCCAAAAGACGAGGTTCGGCAATTTGCCCGTGATATGTATGACGCGCGCATGAATGTTAAGTATTGCAGTATTTGCGGTAATATGGCGGAGCAAGATATTTGCGAGGTTTGTGATGATAAAAAAAGAGACGAGAGCATAATTTGTGTGGTTAGAGATTCAAGAGACGTTTACGCAATAGAAAAAACCCACGAATATAGAGGGCTTTATCATGTGTTGCACGGCACGATATCTCCGCTTGAGGGAATCGGCCCCGATGATATTTCCATCAGACCGCTCTTACAAAGGTTGGCGGGTGACATAAAAGAAGTAATTTTGGCAACCAACCCCGATGTACAAGGCGAGGCGACGGCGGCGTACATTGCAAAGCTAATTGCGCCTTTAGGCATAAAAACAACACGCATAGCCCACGGCATTCCGATTGGTGCCGACCTTGAATATGCGGACGAAATAACACTTGCAAAGGCAATAGAAGGCAGAAGAGACGTTTAGGCGTGTAAGGCAAATTTGTTTTTGCTTTCCGACAAAGAGAGAATTTAGTGTAGTCTACCTGATAGACGTGTATTGGTTTTGGTGATATTTTCGGGAGGTGTTTTTGTGGAGCGGCTCAGAAAAAGAATGCAAGAATACTACAAAGAAATACCGCTTGTTTTTGGTTGTGGCAAAACGAATGCACGTTTGATGTTGATAGGCGAGGCGCCCGGAAAAGAAGAGGTTGTTTTGGGACGTCCGTTTGTGGGTAAGGCAGGCAAAAATTTAGACGAGTTTTTGCAAACCATCGGAATCAACCGAAAAGAAATATACATTTCTAATGTTTGCTGTTTTCGCCCGTATAAAGTGAGCGAAAAAGGAAGCGTTTCTAACAGAACTCCAACAAGAAAAGAGATAAAAGAGGCATTATCATTCTTATATGAAGAAATCAACATTGTTAGACCGAAAATTATTGTCACCCTTGGCAACACTCCGCTAAGGGCGTGTTTTGACGATTTCACAAAAAACATCGGTGACATTCATGGTGAAAAATTAGAGGTGCCGATTGAAAACATAAAATACGATATTTTTGCGTTGTATCATCCGGCGAGCATTATATATAACAGAAAACTAAAAGACGTGTATTTGCAAGACTTAGAAAAATTAAGGGGATTGTTGTAATATGTGGCCTAAACTTGATTTAACCAAGTAAAATATAGTATAATAAGAGTTAAAGCTATAATTAGCAGAGTAACAGGGAGGTCTAT
>CAYJNC010000165.1:0-4681 GCA_964371185.1 uncultured Christensenellaceae bacterium | reverse complement strand
CAAACAAGCAACGGCGGTTATTATGCACTTTTTATTCGTCGGTTAAACACCCTCATAACAAAAAAAGGTCTGTTTACCCGAATAATTATATCTTAGGCAAATAGACCTCGTATGTTTTTAGTGTGTTTAACCTATGACTACCTTATATGACAAATATTCTTTGCTTGTGTCGGTAGGCATCTCTTCAAAAATATTGGCAATTATGTTGTCAAAATACAAATCTAAACCGGGGGCAATTTGCATAAGCGCTGTTTTAATTGCGCCGGCCTCCTGCACGAACAGTTGCTTGTTTTCCTCGCTCAACTCAATTTGAGACACATAAGAAATCATGCACTCTATGCCTTCAACTTTCGACGACGCCTCTATCGAAACAATGTCAAACGTTCCGCTTGTCGTTTGAATCTGCATGGGCATTTCGTATTGTTCGTTAACACTTTGCGTAACCTCTGTGATATAGTCGCTCATCTCTTCTACATTAGGGTATACTATTGTTCCCGCCGGAACTAAAACAGTGTTCAACATTTCTGCATACAAAGCCGCCGAAATCACGTCTCCGCTTTCTTGTATTTTTAATGCTTCTTCATACAATAAAGGTGCATTCATGCCGTTAATTGCATACAAATCCATTGCCATTCCATATAATTTCCAGCCGTCTTCATAAACAAAAGCCTGTGCCAATAAATTCGTTTGCGTACCGTTTACTATCGTGAAAAAACTTATCGCCATTTGTTCTGCCGCCGGCAAAACATAAAAAGCATCTTCCGTATCCTTTGGGCTAACCAGTTGCATGTTCGTCCCCGTGTCGCTTACTTCTAAATAATACTCGGACAAAAGCACCGGTTCTCCCGTCGCCTGTTCATAAAAAGAATTTATCGTAGCTTCTATGCCTGTGGAATTTTCGACAAAAGCTTCACTCGCTATGCTCATTATTGTCTGCGAATCATTTTCTTTAATAGAATTTATTATCGTATTTGTCAAAACGGTTATTTCCGACTGCACTTCTTGCGGAGATTCTTGCATGTCTATACAATTAATACTGACACCCGAAGTTCCACCACACGCCATCATAAGAAACATTGTTATTATTAAAACGCTTACTACTATTGTTTTTTTCATTCTCACTACTCCTTTACTATATAATAGTAACGTGTAGACTAATAATCGTCAAGAAAATAATATTACAAAAAAGACAAAGATAAAATATCCTTGCCTTTTAAACAACTGTAATTTTCGCCAAAACAGGGTGCTTAAACCTTATAGTCCCATCTCGCCCAATTGTTTTGCAGTTTCTTCTACTAATTTTTCGATATTTTTTGCATTTTTGCCAAACGAACCTTTCAAGCCGGCCATACCATCTGTAAGGCCATCTACAACAGTGTTGAATGCCAAGTTTCCAAGTCCTGCCTCTTCACCCTTCATAACACGAAAAGCATCCGAATCTTTTTTTAACGATGCCGATATTATTTGCACCTGATTTCTTGAGTCAAGCGCCGGGAAAGTAATAATTTTCGCCATGCCATGATCGGTCAGAGATGGTTTGCCTGCCGCAAACTCAGTATCTTTAATTGCCTCATACAAAGATTCAAGTGTATACTTATTTTTAAACTTAACCTTCTTCATTTTCATTCCAAATGCCATAATTTCTCTCCTCTGATTATATATTCTTTTTTATACGATAAATTTAATATATCATACTATTTCTTATTCGTCAAATATGAAAAAAACTCTGCCATTGCATCTACCGTAATGTCTTGCTGTTCTTCTGCCGATATTGTGGCATCTTCGTCTCCCGACTGCTTGCCATAGTTCCCGAATTGCGCATGGTTGCCACCTTCAATTATAACGATATTATCGGTATAATCTATGTTGTCCTCAAGTTCTGAATTGAAAGTGCCGTACACGGTTAACGCATTTTCCGTAGGATAATCGCCATATACATATGCCCCCATAACAACCAATCCCTCAACTAAATCCGGGTTTTTTGATGCAAAATCACTTGCCATCGCCCCACCTAAAGAATGTCCGCCAACATACCACTTTTCTATTTCGTCATAATCTTGCATAACTTCTTTTGCGGCATCCGAATTAAAAAATGCTAAGTTTAACGGCATTTCAACCAAATAACAATTCATGCCGATTTCGTCAACAATTTTTTGTAATATAGGCAAATAAGCAACCGCCTCTACCTTTCCACCGGGATAAAAAATAAAACCCTCGTCGGACTCTTCATTTGGCGAAAGCACAACCACACCATCTTTTACTTGCACATTTTCGTTTTCTAAAATTGCAAGCGCCGTCTTCTCGGCTCGGTAATAGTCGGCGGCCCAAATTAAGAATATTATTATTACTACCGCAATTATTATGCCGATAATTCTAAGCACCTTTAAAAAACGCTTAGGAGCTTTTTTCCCTTTATCCATAAAAACTAACCCACCTCTATTATTTACATTTTTTTACAATAACAGAGTATCATTATTTTGTAATAAAAGCAACATAAATTATTTTAGGTTTTACTCACCTACAAATAATTCACCGTCTATTATTTCTAACTGTACGGCTTCTGAAACTGCGTATTTTCCACCAATATCATTCATAACGAATTCAATTTGGTAGATACCGTCCGGAAGTTTTTGTTCATAAAACTCACTATCTTCCTTAATCGTAAACGCATCTCCATTAATAATCTTTTGCACTTGGGGATCTGAAATAAGTGTCGCCGAAAACCTCGGAGTAATTTCGTCTCCGACAGCAATCTCTTGCATTTTATTAGATTCCCCACTTATGCTATCTTCGATCGCACCGATAACAATATATTCTTCTTTTTCAAAATCATATACCACTTGCATTACACTCGGATTCCCGTTAAGTAAAATTGGTACCGAATACCGATTATATGTGTCTTCCTCGGCCACTAATTCCATAAGCAAAATATTTCCGTCTATGCTTCCCCACACCATTCTGAAATTATCTACAAACACGCCCGTTTCCCAATCACCGCTCATGTCATTGTCATAGCCTAACAAGACTTTATAATCTGCTTCTTCGGCTATGTCATACAGTGCAAAACCAAGCGAATAAATAACCTCCTTGGCATCTTCTCCCAAATGCAGTTCTATAAAACCATCTTCATTAATAACCGGCTCTATGTTTGCCCACTCTACAATATTCATTGTAGGCACAGGCAACAATTCGCCTATACTCTTAGAAAAATATTCTTCGTAGTCGGCATATGCTTCTTGTGGCAGTTCTCCCGTAAGTGCATATCTGTAGAGGTAATTAATTGACTCAACTTCAGATATTTGTTCATAGGTCTCTAACACCATAACATTGCTGTCATAAGAATGGTAAACAGAAACTCCGTTTGAATTTTGCCTATACTCACCATTCACAGAATACGATACCACATCGTCTAACGCCTCTAATATCTCTTTTGACGAATTTGGGAATAATTCTTCTCCCTTGGTTGCCATGTCTCCTAAGTCTACCATATTATGATAGCCATCTTCTTGGCTACTAAGGCCATAATTCTCACTCATACTGGCTATGCGAAAATAATCTACCAAAGTTGTAGGATCTTCAATCGCATTGTCTAACAACTCCCATCCCATATTTGAATAAGCGTCGATCAAAATATCTAACTCCGAAAGATCAACCATGCTGAGTGTAATACTCGCACCCTCACCGGTGCTATCGTTTTCCTCTTTATAACTATCACATATTACCTTGCCTAAATCTTCGGGCGGGATATTCGGGTTATCTGTAAGCGCTTGCATGATGGCTGTGTATTGCCACCCACCACGCGGCTCAATATCTTCTGATGCCACCAAATAATCTGAGTAATCTTTTAAAACAGCTCCCGTATCTAATGTTGCCATAAAGCAGGCATCGAATCCTACCATATCAAAAAACATGTCCTGTCCACTTTGCTTAAAAGCATTAGACAAAGATGTTTTCATTTCTGTCAAATTTATCCTGTCGCCCTCGTATTGTTCGTCATAACAAAATCCACCCAAACTTCCGCCGCCATGATTCCAAAATATGAGCGCAGAATTTTCTGCCGGATATTTGTCTAACCCAAACTCTATAAAACTCGATAAAGTTTCCGTTTCACCCATGTTTTGTTTTTCTTGCTCTTCAATTAACCGGAATCCATCGCTATCATAAATAAACCGCTGTGATAATTCCGGGTCTACATAATCGTTTTGCCACTCGTTAGCGCCTCCTGTTTGGATAATTACTTGCACCCCTTCCGGCAATTCAACCGCTAACATTTCGTTTAAATCCCCTGTTGCCGCCCCATGGTCTGTTTCTAAATCACTTCCACAAAGATACCAATAAATTGACCATCCGGCTTTTTCCTGCCCGGTCTCCTCGGCTACCTGCACAGAACCCGAAGCCTCCGGTGACTCTACTGCGGTTTCTTGTATGGGTAAAAGTTCTTTTGTTCCTTCAACATTAACACAGGCGATAACACTTATGCTTATTAATGTAACAATCAATATGCAAACTATTAATTTTCTCATTGTCTTTCTCTTCTCGAATTTATTTAATGGGTGTGTCGAGAAAGTCCGATTTATGAAATTTTGTCGAACGGGCTTGCAGTTTAGGTAAAAAACGCAGGTTTAGCACCGCTAAGGCGATGTTTTTAACGCTAAAATACAAGTCAAGGCGATTAAATTGC
>CAYJNC010000164.1:0-4697 GCA_964371185.1 uncultured Christensenellaceae bacterium | reverse complement strand
ATTTAAGAAATGCGAATAGCATTTCTTTGGGTCAAGGGAACTTTTGTTCCCTTGTGGGTTTTTAGGGCAAAGCCCTAAAGGTCTTACCGGGTTTTTAGGGTGAAACCCTAAAGGTCTTATCGGGTTTTTAGGGTGAAACCCTAATGTCTTTTTTAGAGAAGTAAATTTTTGTTTTCGCAAAATAAAACAAACACCTCTTTTGTAAGAGGCGTTTGCTTTTATGGTTAAACATTGAATTATTTACATAACAATTCTTATGCGTTTGCGCTTGTGTAGTTTAGTAAACCACCGGCTATTAAAACGTCACGCAACCTTTTTGAAACATTGAGTTCGACTTCAAATGAAGTGCCTTTTGTTGTGTTTTCTACAAGGAATTTATCTTTTGAACCAACGTTTTGGTCTAAATCTTTCATTATTAAAACATCGTTTTCGTCTATTTTGTCATAATCTTTAGGATCGGCGAAAACTAAGGGCAGTATGCCGTTGTTTATTAGGTTTGCCATGTGTATACGAGCAAAGCTCTTAACGATTACCGCACGTACGCCCAAATAAAGTGGGGCCAATGCGGCATGTTCTCTTGAAGAACCTTGACCGTAGTTGTCGCCTGCCACCAAGAAACATTCGCCTGCCTCTTTTGCACGAGAAGGGAAGGTTTCGTCTACGGGTGCTAAGCAGTATTCCGCCAAATAAGGAATATTGGAGCGATAGGGCAACAATTTTGCGTTAGAAGGCATGATGTGGTCGGTTGTTATGTTGTCTTCCATTTTAAGCAACACAGATGCTTTTATTTCTTTGCCGAGCGCCTTGTGTTTGGGGAAGGGTTTGATGTTTGGACCACGAACAACTTCCACGTCGGAAGATTTTTTTGCCGGTGGCAATATCATGTTGTCGTTTACATCGAATTTTTCCGGCATAGCAACTTCAAGTGCGCTTAAATCGCCGCCTTGTGCGCAAACGTCCGTCAGGTAACCGCATACAGCCGTTATGGCCGCCGTTTCCGGGCTAACCAAATATACACTTGCACTCTTTGTTCCGCTTCTGCCAAAGAAATTACGGTTGAACGTACGCACGGAAACGGCATCTGTTGCAGGGGATTGTCCCATGCCAATGCAAGGACCGCAAGCGCATTCTAATATTCTTGCACCGGCGTCTATCATGTCGGCGAGTGCACCGTTTTTGGCAAGCATGTTCATAACTTGTTTAGAACCGGGTGAAATTGTAAGGCTGGTGTGTGGACAAACCGTTTTTCCTTTTAATATAGCCGCAACCCTCATTAGATCACGATAAGATGCGTTTGTGCAACTGCCTATGCAAACTTGATCAACCTTGATTTTTCCTATTTCTTCAATAGTTTTAACACTGTCAGGGCTGTGTGGCATTGCCGCCATGGGTTTTAAGGTTGCCATGTCTACAACAATATGTTCGTCGTATTCTGCGTCGGCGTCAGCGGCCAAAGGTTGGTAATCTTGTTCTCTACCCTGTGCAGCGAGGAAAATTCTTGTTTCTTCGTCGCTTGGGAAAACAGAAGTTGTTGCACCGAGCTCCGCACCCATGTTTGTGATGGTGGCACGTTCGGGAACAGACAATGTTTTAATTCCTTCGCCGGTATATTCAATTATTTTGCCCACGCCGCCTTTTACCGAAAGAACTCGCAAAACTTCGAGTATTACGTCTTTTGCCGAAACACCGGGTTGCAACTCTCCCTTGAGTTCGACGTTAACAAATTTGGGGCAATTTAAGAAATATGCACCGCCACCCATAGCAACAGCAACGTCAAGACCACCTGCGCCAATGGCTATCATGCCTATGCCGCCGCCTGTAGGTGTGTGGCTATCCGAACCAAGCAAAGTAGCACCGGGCACGCCGAAACGCTCTAAATTAACCTGATGACAGATTCCGTTGCCGGGACGTGAAGCATATATGCCATGCTTTTTTGCAACGCTGATTATGTAGTTATGATCATCGGCATTTTCAAAACCGCTTTGTAAAGTGTTATGATCTATGTAGGCGACAGACCTTTTTGTTTTGACTCTGTCTACCCCCATAGCCTCGAATTGTAGGTAGGCCATTGTTCCTGTGGAATCTTGGGTGAGAGTATAATCTATTTGAATAGATATTTCTTCACCTGCTTTCATTTCTCCGCTAACTATATGATTTTCTAAAATCTTATACGCCAAACATTTTCCCATGCAATAATACTCCTCTTCTTAATTTAACTGCTTTTCGTTATATTTTACAGCAAAACGGATATTTTTTCAACCTAATGCATTTTTTTATGAATATTTTGCTTTTGTTTAGTTGAAAAATGTATTATAATACAGTTCAAATATATTTTTAAAAAAGGAAGTTTTATGCTTACTCTGTGGGGAAAAATTTTAAAAAACGGAAAAATATTAAAATCCGAAACATATACCAGCGAAAAAGAAGACATGTCTTCGGCAATACTTGAATGTTTAGAATATTTTGCAAAGGAGTTTGATATTGAGGCGCCAATGTGGCATTCTGTGCACACAAAACAACTTGGGTTGTTTAGGAAGGCCACCTTTCGTCCCGATGATTTTATAGATACCGTTGCATTTGAAAGGTTTGAACTGCAAATTTTAGACAGCGAAAAATAATTTTTGTTAGATGATAAAGCAGGTTTAACCTGCTTTTTTTGTGTCTTTATATTTCGTAGATTGCTATGCCTGCGTTTTCAAACACCACTGTTCCGACGCTGAGAACAAGTTCGGGGTTAAGCATTTTGCTTACAACAACATAGTCTACACCTTCATTTTTCAGCGTGTTTATGTCGTCTGCGTTATTCGCATAAACTCCCTGTAACACGGCGACACGCCAATCTATTATGGCCTGATAATCGCTCTCGTGGGTGCTTATATAGTTATACCCTTCAAGGTAACATTGTCTTTGTGAAAAAGCCGTGTAGTAATAGTATCTTGCATTATATGTGTCATAAGAACCCGTGAAATATTGTCTGTCGGACGCAAAAACAGCATCTTTTTCCGTGTTGTTTTTAAGCCATAACATTCCTTCATATTCGTCTTGTGAAATAGCGCCGTAGGGCAAGGTAGCGCCTGCGTTTTCGCCTTCTCTTGCGCTCATCCATTCGTCTGCGCCTCTTATGGTTTTGACTGCTAAGTTGCCTGCATAAAAAATTGTAACCGCACAAACACCGCAAATAATTACCTTTTTAAACATAGATTTTTGCTGTATCGCCTCGAGCACAAACAAGAACAAAGCAACGACAGAAAGCGATATTATTCCGTCTAAGAAAAATTGGTTGCTCATGCCCGGTTGGTAGGTTACAGACGTTGCGATTGTGCCAATAAGTATGGCCCAAAACAAAAATGTCTTTAGCAATTTGCTTTTTGATGCCTTTTTTAGCAATGAAACAAAAAGCATGATTAACGAAACAATAACAGTGGGGAAATTTAGCAGCATAAAAATTGGGTAGCAAAGCGCTTTTATCGCAATTTCCGGCAAGACGCCCGAGAATGTTTGAAGTGCCGTCGCATAGTAGGCAGGCAACGGGTCTACCGCCCACATGATGGAGAAAAATGCTATTTCCATGCCGTTGAAAGCGTGTGTGTTGTATACCAAACTTAGATACACAATGCCAAAAGTTGCCAATGTTAATATGCCGGCCAAAAGCATTGTTTTTACGTTTTTCTTTTTGAATAAAGTAATTAAAATAACTATGCCGGCGCCTGCTATTATGCCGGCGGAAAGTGGGGCTTTTGTGCCGGATGTTATGGCTAACATTATTAAAAACAACAAAAAATTACCGTCGGTAATTTTTGCGGTCTCTATGTTTTTGGCGAATTGAATGAAACAGTAGGCGGCGACAAGCGAAAGCCCAAGTGCAAGCGGTGTAGCGTATGCGTACCACATAAGATGCAACATTGCGGTTTGACCGACAAGTGTTAAGACGGCGGCACAACCGGCCGCAAACCATTTGTTTTTAAATACGCTCGAAGAAATCAAATAGGCACCACCGCTAAGGACGATTGCCGCAACAACGGGTAGCATACGGCAAAACAATGTGTACGAAGACAAGTTGGTTATTGCTTGGGAAACAGAGAGGAAAACATTTGAAAAATAATGATACCCAAAAGAAAAACCGTCGACATGTATGTCCATAACTGGAAATCCGTTTGTGGCAGACGTTACATTGCCGACATTCCACACAACATCTTGATAAATATATGTGTAGCCGCCCGAAACATCGGGGGTGTTGTATATGGAAATTGCGCTAAAAACAACCGTTAAAACCATGGCTGCCATAAGCAATAAAAAAGCCCATGCGCCTGTGTTGTCGCACGTGATTTCTTTTAAGGTTGCCCTCTTTTTATATAAATAAAACACGGATAAAGCCGCCACCAAAGACATAATTAATGTTGTAAATTGCGAGATGCCGAGTGAAAATATGATGAAGTAAGAGGCAATTGTTAGGCCTATGCCCACGCAATAAGAAATTATAATATAAGAAACGGTGTTAAAACTACCGCCGATTCTTAGTGTTATTGCCATGCCCGGTATTAAAACAAAGGCAATTTGCGTAAGCAAAAATACGAGTTGATCGCCGATTTGAACATTGCCGAGTTGATTGATAAGAATAAAACATATAACGGTAAACACCGTTAAAAACACTATCCATAGTTTGTTATTTGAAAAAGCCGATTTAGCCATTATTTTTC
>CAYJNC010000163.1:1974-4723 GCA_964371185.1 uncultured Christensenellaceae bacterium | reverse complement strand
TTTTTATATTGAAGATTCGGTTTTAATAAGGTATACCGGAACGAAAAGTGCTGTTAGAGTGCCGGACGGTGTTGTGAAAATAGGGGAGGGAGCTTTTTTTTCGTGCATAGATTTGGTTGAGGTGGATATTCCTTTAGGTGTAACTGAGATAGGAGAAGGAGCATTTTTTAAATGCACAGAGTTAAAACGTGTAAACCTTCCGCAAGGTGTTGTAAACATAGGAAACAGTGCATTTAGTGATTGTAGAAACCTGACAAGCATAAAACTTCCACAAAGCCTTCTAAGAATTGGAGATTGTGCCTTTGCTCGTTGTATATTTTTAAAAAGTATTTTACTACCCGAAAATTTATCCGATATAGGTAATTATGCTTTTTTGCATTGTGAATGGATAACTGAAGCTATAATACCAAATAGTGTGAAAACATTAGGTGTCGGAGCTTTTAAGGGTTGCCATGATCTTTATGAAGTTAAGTTGCCCGAAGATTTAGAGGTTATTCCGGAGTCTATGTTTGAAGATAGTTTGGGATTAATCGAGATAACTATTCATAACGGTATAACAAAAATCGGAAAGAATGCATTTAACGGATGTGATAGTATCGAAAAATTGGTAATGCCGGATAGCTTAAAGGAAATTGGGGAAATGGCATTTTACGGCTGCGATGAGTTAGTGGAATTAGAGTTTAATAAAGGCCTCGAAGTTTTGGGAAATAAGGCTTTTGACAGATGTAGAGGTCTTGAAACTATTAGAATTCCCTGTCGTAATACCCAAATAGTAGACGACTTTTTTGATTGTATGACAGAATACATGGGTACTGATTTTTACGTGCACGGCGCAAATACTTTCGTAGAACGATTTTCAAATTGTTTTGAATTAGTTCCGGAGGCATAAAGTTTTAAATTAAGAGATTAAATATGTAATAAGCGATTATTAAAAATAATTATAAAGGAGAAATACTATGGCAATAAAACAACCTTTTACACCTAAATTTACCAATGATGACATAGATGGAGGTATCTACATCAAAAATATTGACGATCATTTGTTTGGTGAGGATGAGAAGCCTAAAAAAGAAGAAGGGAAAGAAGATAACGAAGCGTCGGCAGTGGGTATGTGTGAGACTAAAGAAAGTATTGCAGATTTGTTTGCATCGTTCCCTGAAATAGATGATGTTAGTGAAGAGTATGATGAACAAGAAGAATGGGAGAAAGTAATCAAGAATTTAGATTGATGTTTTGAAATTTTGCAGATGCCTCCTGCGAATAAACGTGGGGGGCATCACGCTGAGGAAGTCAATTAAAAATTCCTTACGCAAAACGCATGCTTATGATATGAAGGATGAGTGGTTTATACAAATTGAAATTTAATGGAGGTATAAGTATGGTTTTTGATAAATATACGGTAAATGGTTATACTGTGAATTCTATTCTTTCGTGGATAGAAGAGAAAAGTATTGCAATCCCGGAAATTCAAAGACCTTTTGTTTGGAAAAGTAGGCAGGTTTGTGATCTTATAGATTCGCTATATAACGGCTACCCGACCGGTTACCTGATTGTATGGCAAAACCCTAATGTCAAGTTAAAAGACGGAACGGACTCTACAGGAAAAAAGATCTTAATAGACGGGCAACAACGTGTTACAGCACTAATGACGGCGATTATCGGAAAAGAAATACTAACTGAAGATTACAAAAAGAAAGTTATAAAAATAGCATTTAACCCACTTGCAAGGGGCGACGAAGAAAAATTTGCGGTGCAAACACCGGCGCATGTTAACAGTAGGCATTGGATACCCGACATTGCGGAAATTTTCAAAGATGATTTTGACAGTTATGAATTTATAGATGAATATGCGAAAAAAAACCAGAGTGTATTGAAAAAAGATGTGAACAGAGAGCTTACAAAATTGTTATCTATTAAAAATTGCCAATTGGGTGCAATAATGTTGATTGCAGATCTTGATATTTTGGAGGTTACGGAAGTTTTTGTTCGTATTAATTCGCAAGGGAAAAGGCTTGAGCAAGCAGACTTTGCCATGTCTAAGATTGCCGCAGATGTGCATTATGGTGGAAATATGATGAGAAAAGCGATAGACTATTTTTGCCATTTGGCAGTAGAACCAACTTTTTACAATGAATTGTTAACAAATGGTGGTGCGTTTATTAACAGTGAGTATACCGAGAAATTAAAATGGTTAAAAGATTATAAGGCATATTTATATGTCCCCAATTATAACGACGTGTTAAGGGTATCGTTCATGCATGTTTTCAAAAGAGGAAAATTAGACGAATTAATCAGTTTGCTTTCGGGCAGAGATTCTTTCGATAAAACACATAAAGCGGAAATTGCAAGAAAAAGCTTTGCAAAGCTAAAAAATGGCATAATTAATTTTATAGACGGACATAACTTTAAGCAGTTTTTGCTGATTATTGAATCGGCGGGGTATATATCAAATAAATTGCTGAATTCAAGAACAACGCTGAATTTTGCCTATGCACTGTTCTTGCTGCTTTCTGACGGTGATGAAGTAAAAGCGGAAGATATAAAGAGATATATTCAAAAGTGGTTTGTTTTGTCTACAATTACGGGTAGATATATAAGCGCACCTGAACCGCAGATGGATATGGACCTTAAAACCATTGAAGCAAAGGGGTTTATAGAATTTTTTGAAGAAGCCGAAGAAATGATGCTGACTGAAGATTTCTTTTCGATACGGTTGATACATGATTTAGAAACTTCTTCGCTAAACAGT
>CAYJNC010000163.1:0-1964 GCA_964371185.1 uncultured Christensenellaceae bacterium | reverse complement strand
ACAGTCCGCATTTTAATACTTTTGTTGCGGCACAAATTTACTCTTCGGGTATGTCTTTATTATCTGACAATGTAGAAGTTACTGAGGCTGTCCTTAATGGGGGAAATGTGCACCATATATTTCCAAAAGGATATTTAGCAAATAATGGAATTGTAACAAAAACTAAGCATAATCAGATTGCTAATTTAGCATACACGGATAAATATATTAATGTTTCAATCGGGGATAGACCGCCGAATGTTTATTTTAACGAAGCGTTTGGGCAGTGTGAAAATAAAGAGATGAAAATAGGCACGATTACAAATTTTGATGAGCTTTCTGAAAATTTATCTTCAAATTGTATTCCGGAAAACATAGACAAAATGACAGCAGAAGATTATTTAAAGTTTTTAGCAGATAGAAGAAAATTGATGGCTATGAAAATTAAAGAATACTATTTTAGTTTGTGAGTATAGGAAATAATTTATTGATGGTGTTATGGGTAAAAGATAGAGTCAATATAAATGGTATTCCACGGTTAATTATTGATAGAAACGGAAATGTTGGAATAGGTAAGCCGGAACCGCTTAGCGGTAACCTAAGCGGATACCGGGGCAGGCGGATTGATGAAAAGAATCGTATTGTATATTGTATTAAGGACAATGAAATTCAAATAATTCAGTTACAGAGATTTTTAAATCCATATCAAGAAAGAGAGAGATAAGAAATCGTTATAATCTATTGCATATGTAGTAAAAGTTGCATTGATAGAAGCAAAGCGGTGTTTAATTGCGTACATCATTAGTTTAACTACGTCAAAAAGAGTACAAATGACTAAATTAAACTTGACTTTTCTATTATGTCATAGTATGATTTAATTAAGTCAAAACAAGCATAAATGACTAAGTTAAAAGGTAAAAACAACATGAGAGATTATAATTACGAGAATAAATGGAAGAACTTGATAACACCGGAGATTGTTTCACTACTCACACAAATTCACGAGTTTAAAGGAAAACAAGATTTGTTTATTGAGCAAGATGCTGACACACTAACGTCGCTTTTGGAAATTGCAAAAATTCAAAGCACTGAAGCATCCAATAAAATAGAGGGTATATACACTTCGGACGAACGTCTTAAACTAATTGCAATGGATAAGACAACACCAAGATCACGGGATGAACAAGAAATTGCAGGATACCGTGATGTGCTTGCAACAATTCATGAAAGTCACGATTTCATTCCTATTAAACCAAGTATGATATTACAACTACACAGAGACTTATATAAATATAGTGGTTTAGGTTTTGGTGGTAACTATAAAACTTCGGATAATCAGATAACCGAGGAGCTTTCGGACGGAACTAAAAGAGTAAGATTTCAACCTGTTCATTCGTATGAAACTGCGGAATCTTTAGATAAACTATGCAAAGCATATAATGAAATAGTTGGAAAAGGAATTGCAAACCCATTGCTAATAATTCCCATGTTTATTCTTGACTTTTTGTGCATACATCCATTTAATGATGGCAATGGAAGAATGAGCAGGCTTATGACCTTACTTTTGCTGTATCGTTCAAATTTCATTGTTGGGAAATATATAAGTATAGAAAAAATTATAGAACAAAGTAAAGAGACTTATTATGAAGTTCTTGAAGAAAGTTCACAAAACTGGCATGAAAATAAAAGCGATTATGCACCCTTTGTGCATTACATGTTAGGAGTAATTGTCGCGGCTTACAGAGAGTTTGAAACTCGAGTTGATGTGATGATAACAAAAGGCTATTCTAAACCCGAGAGAGTTGCTGAAGTTATAAAACAGACTTTAGGCCAAATAACGAAAAAAGAAATTTTAGAAAAATGCCCGGATATAAGCGATACAACAGTACAAAGAACGTTAAGTGATCTTGTTAAAACCGGCAGAATAATTAAAATCGGTGGTGGTCGTTACACAAAATATATTTGGAATAGAGAATTGGAGAATT
>CAYJNC010000162.1:0-4765 GCA_964371185.1 uncultured Christensenellaceae bacterium | reverse complement strand
CTGTTAATTTTTCTGTATAGTCTACCATGTCAAGCTTCGGGCACCCTATTATAGTGACTTTGTTTTGCATAAAATCTTGATGAAAACTCCCGTAGGCATACGCCGCACAATCTGCGGCAACAAGCAAATCCGCACCATTAAAATACGGCGCATTTACAGGTATAAGTTTTAATTGAACAGGCCACTGGTTTAACATAGATGTATTCTCATTATTGCTGTTTACCTGAATATTGCTGTTTTTGCGCTCAAACGTTTTTGCCATACTGCTTGGGCAAACGTGAGGCTTTTGCACATTGTTTGGAGCTTTCGTCCTATTATCGACATCTGCAAAACTTATTGCGCCAACCGGACATACAGGCAAGCAATTGCCTATTCCGTCACACATATTGTCGTTTACCACCACAGCCTTATTGTCTACCATTTCAATCACATTCATCTGACAGGCATTGGCACATAAGCCGCACCCCACGCACTTTTCTTCATTTATAACTATCTTCTTTTCATTCATACAATTAATTCTCCTTGCTTAATATGTATTCATTGTATTATAATTAAACTAAAGTTTCTGTTGTTTTTACAACAAAAAGGTGAAATATGAACGAATATTTTAATTTATTAAAAACCAACCCACTTTTTTTCGGAATAGCCGCCGAGGACTTCCCCTCTATGCTTGCTTGTTTAGGCGTGCATCCAAAAAAATACGATAAAAACGAAATCATCCTATACGATTCTTCCCCGGTTAGTTTTGTGGGTATAGTTCTTTTTGGCGGTGCAAACATTATAAAAGAAGACGCCTCCGGCCACAAAAACATTGTTTCTAAGGTGGAAAAAGGAGAAATGTTTGCGGAAACCTTAGCCTGTGCGGGTGTGCAAAATAGCCCCTTTTCGGTCGTATGCACAAAACCGAGCGAAATTGCATTTTTTGAATTTAAACGTATAATAACCGTTTGCAACAGCACTTGCTCTTTTCACTCAAAACTCATAGAGAACATGCTTAGCATTATCGCAACAAAAAACATTTTGCTCAATCGTAAGATAGACATTATCTCTAAGAAAACAATCCGCGAAAAACTGCTATGCTTTTTTGAATACGAAAGCAAAGGCAAAACCTCTTTCTCCATAAAATTCAACAGAGAAGAACTTGCCGCCTACCTATGTGCCGACCGCAGCGCCGTCTCTAACGAACTTTCAAAGATGCAAAAAGAAGGCATCATACAATATAGCAAAAACCACTTTAAATATATAGACAACCGGCTACCGTATTAACTTTCGTCATATGAAATCTACGAAAATCGCGTGCAAAAAAGCATGGTTTCAAAACATCCGGCCTTCTTAGCAAGTGCTTTCCTATTCCTCACGTTCATTAGATATTCTTTCGTTGTGTCGCCTGATATACTCTTCTTTTTCACGAGGTTCAAACCCTTCAGGAATGCCACTGTCGAATATGGTGTAGGTATTTTTGCCTGCATTTTTTGAACGATACATAGCCATATCGGAAGCATCAAACAATGTTTCAAAATCGGTTCCGTCTTTTTTAGCAATAGCAATTCCGACACTTCCCGTGATTTCGATGTCTATGCCATTTTCCGCATGATAAGTTTTAGAAACACCCAAGCAAATTTCTTTTGCTTTTCGCTCAATGGTTTGCTTGTTTACACCGCCCGTCATGAATACTACAAATTCGTCTCCGCCTACCCTTCCGACAATGTCTTTTTCTCTGAAGAGTGCCGAAACCTTGTTATAAACTTCACATAAAACCATGTCACCACTCGAATGTCCCATGTTGTCGTTTATCCCTTTAAAATTGTCTAAGTCAAACATAAACAACACGCCTTCTTTGCCTGTCGAAATATACTCGTCTACTTTTGTTGCAAAGGTAGCCTTATTAAACGCTCCCGTAAGCGGGTCCGTCTCGGCCAATTGCCTAAGTTCAATTTCTTCGTTTATATCATCGACAGTCAGCAACGCTACAATTTCTTTTGTCTCTTCGTCACGACTGATGTTTATACGAATACGGTACCATAAATAATCGTTTCCGACATTTGAAACCCGGTCGTCTTTTTCTTTCGCCTCAATCCGCTTAGCACGATATTCTATATTAAATTCCGTTTTCCCTTTATTATAACTCTCAATCAAATAATCCGAAGAAATAATGCCGATCTTATCCATATCATCCGGGTGTGTATACATTGAAGATTGCATTTTAATAAACTCGTTAGGCTTCGGAAGTTTATTTGTGTCTCTTTCCACCGCATCTATAAATACCCGAGTCAGCTTGTCTTCGGTGCAGTTTATTTCTATAATAATCTCGGCAAAATTAAACACCGCCGATGTAAGCGCCTTGTCTTTGTCTATCTGAACCTCAAGTTCTTTTGTTTTTTGTTTATAAATATCCAAACTGAATATTTTAATCAACAACAGCAACATAATATAGAAGAATACTAATACAAAGACCGAAATAATAATTTCTTGGATAGCCAAATTAACCGAAAAATGGTCAACATAAAACATGTATGAATTAAAAATTATGAATACGTTTAAAACAAGCGTCAGCTGAAACAGGCTTTTGTAAAAACTTTTGTCATCCATAATTTTCAACACTGTTTTTACCGGTATTAGCTTCATGAATATAATAATGGTTATTACTTGAATAGCAAAAGAACTTAGGTTTACTATGCGTAGGAAACTGTCGGTCGTGGCTATATCATACATAGAAACGCCGTTAACAAGAGACATACTCGCAACAACTATCGAACGTAAAACAAACAGATGAAGCAAAGAACCCAATCCTACACCAAGAATTCTTCCGATTTTTCCTTTGTATAGTATGAGCAATTCACTTAACAGTACGATTGCACATAAAATTTATGGGGCTATCGGGTTTGGATATTCTATTGTCAGTATTGTAGGCGTAATAAAACCGTTCAATGCACATACCAAAAAGACACTTATCTTTTTAAATCTGGTTCTTTCACTTAAAATTCCGCACAAAGAAAAGTTTAAATATGAGTGTACAAAAATTACTATAAAAGTAACTACGCCAAATACCGTACTATCTATGTCAATTACCTCCTCTCAATAATCATATCTATTACCAAGAGTAAATAACCTACCTACTATTAATCCTTACCCATTGGTTTCATTATTATACATATAGATAAACCAAAAATATAGTATAATCACAGCTTTTTTTGTAAAAATTTGAATGTTTTGTGATGTTTACTGCGTCCGATAACATTTTTATGCTTATTCTATCGTTCATATATTAATATAGTCACATTTTTGTTGATAGCAATAGTTGTTTTCACTATGGTTAAAGGGCTAAACGCTATGCGTCGTAAAAAAGAAGAAGCACCACCAAAGCCCGACCGTTTATGTGCTTTTTTGTATGACAGCCGTGCATGAAGAAGCAACACGTTGCCCTCATTGCACGTCTGACATTGAAGGGGTATAGTGCGCTGTCGAATATTTTTTATTGAAAAACGGTAGATATTAAGCATCTACCGTTTTCGTTATCATCAAATTATATTGTCACAGCCAAAAAAGCCACGAGTGACTCATTTGTTGCTATAGACTCTTGAAAAATTTCCGTTGGCACTCTAAAACAAAGTCTATCTGCTCGTCTGTGTGCGCATCACTCATAAACATGACCTCAAACTGCGAAGGGGCAAGGTATACACCCGAATTTAACATATGCGAAAAATACTGTGCGTACATTTGCGTGTCTGCCGTTTTCGCTGTGTCGTAATCATAAACTTCGTCTTCCGTGAAAAACAAACAACTTAACGACCCCACATTATACGCAGAAAATTTTCGTCCGCATTCTTTTAACATATTTGCCAGCCCGTCCTGCAAACGTGCCGTTTTTTTCTCTATCCGAGAATATATTTCTTTGTCGTCTTTTAGTATGCTCAACATTTCGTAGCCTGCCGCCATAGCGACCGGGTTACCGCTAAGTGTGCCCGCTTGATAAACATTGCCAACCGGCGCAACACACTCCATAACCTCTTTTCTTCCACCGTATGCACCTACCGGCATTCCTGCGCCGATTATTTTGCCAAAGGTTGTTAGATCGGGAATTACGGAATAATACTCTTGCGCTCCGCCTAATGACATCCTAAAACCGGTTATCACCTCGTCAAAAATAAGCAATGCACCTTCTTTTGTGCAGATGTCCCTTAGCTGTTGCAAAAAACCTTCTTTTGGCAACACCAAACCCATGTTTGCCGCAACCGGCTCTACAATTACACCTGCAATTTCGCCTTTGTTGCTTTCAAACAACTCCAAAACACTGTCAATATCATTGTAATTAGCACTCAAAGTGTCTTTTGCGCAACCGTTCGCAACGCCCGCACTGTCGGCAACTCCTTGCGTCATCACCCCCGACCCGGCACGAACAAGCATAGAATCGGAATGCCCATGATAGCACCCCGAAAACTTTATGATTTTTTCTCTTTTGGTATACCCTCTTGCGACCCTAAGTGCCGACATAACCGCTTCCGTTCCACTGCTAACCATGCGAACGAGCTCTACCGAAGGCACCAGTGAACAAATAAGTTCGGCCATCTCAACCTCTTTTTTTGTTGCCGCACCAAAACTAAGCCCTTCTTCTACCGCCGATACTACCGCATTTTTTATTCTATCGTCGTTGTGCCCTAATATCATCGGCCCCCACGAACAAACAAAATCCAGCAACTTGTTGCCGTCTTCGTCAAACACATATGCACCGTTTGCACTTTTAATAAACCTCGGCGTCTGCGCAACC
>CAYJNC010000161.1:4465-4776 GCA_964371185.1 uncultured Christensenellaceae bacterium | reverse complement strand
TCAATAGAGGCGGCATCGAAAGTTGAAGGGATAGAATGTATGATTTCTTATGTTTCTCAAATAGAGTTGAGCGAGGAGAACAATCAACAGTTTGTGCAAGAGGCGGGCGAAATTAAAACCTCGCTTATGCAAATTGCTCCCGGGTTAGACACGTATTTTGACAATATTATCGCAAATATATTTGAAGAGATGCCGACCGACGCAAGCAAAGAATATTTGTCCTACAAGGTAGTCGTTGGTTAAACACACTAAAACATAAAAGGTCTATTTGCCATGGTAAAAGTTGTCTGGGCAAACAGACCTTTTTTATT
>CAYJNC010000161.1:0-4455 GCA_964371185.1 uncultured Christensenellaceae bacterium | reverse complement strand
GCCTTGACTTGCATTTTAGCGTTAAAAAGCCTCACCTTAGCGGTGCTAAAACTGCGTTTTTTGCCTTAAACTGCAAGCCCGTTCGACTAAACTTCATAAATCAGACTTTCTCAACACACCCTATGAATAAAAAGTGCATAATAACCGCCGGTGCTTGTTTAGGGCGGTGTTTTGTGCTACAATATTCAAAGTATAAATTTGAATAAAAAGTTTTTTGAAAATATAGCGGAGGTAGAAATGTCGTATAAATTTTTAATGGGAAATCAGGCGATGGCAATGGGTGCTATTCATGCCGGAGCAAACTTTGTATCCGGATATCCCGGAACTCCGTCTACCGAAATTTTAGAGACGGTGGCGAAGGTTAGGGAAAATAACACTTATGTTGAGTGGTCTACAAATGAAAAGGCGGCGCTTGAGGTGGCTGCGGGTGCGGCATACACCGGTGCATATGCCTTAGTCACAATGAAACAAGTTGGGTTAAACGTTGCCTGTGATCCGCTGATGAGCCTTGCATATATTGGAATAAAAGGAGCTATGGTAATAGTGGTGGCCGACGATCCCGGCCCGATTTCTTCTCAAACGGAACAAGACACAAGGCAGTTTGCAAGTTTTTGTAAACTACCGATTTTTGACCCTTCTTCTCCCGAAGAAGCATACAGCATGATGTTTGACGCATTTTCCTATTCACACAAACACAGCACGCCGGTTATTTTGCGTCCGACAACGAGGGTTTGCCATGGTTATGCCATGATAGATCTGCAAGAAGAAGCGAATGTGGTAGAGTGGGAAGGTTTTGTGAAAGACGCTAAGTGGGCAATTTTCCCCAGGCTTTCGTACATGAATCACATCAAATTAGATAACTTGCGTAAGACTCTTTCAAAAGAGTTTTGTGAATACGAACGTAATTTTATCGAAAAGGGCGATAAAACGGCGATTGCAACCGCGTCTGTAAGCTACGCTTACACGAAAGAAGCGTTGAGCGGCCTTGATGTTTCCCCGTCCATACTTAAAATTTCTACGCCCTATCCTTTTCCGGAAGATTTGGCGGTAGAGTTCTTGAAGACTGTAGACAAAGTGCTATGTATTGAAGAATTAGAGCCTGTGGTAGAAAAAGAGCTTGTTTATCTGTGCGGAAAACATAATTTGCAAACAAAAATTTTAGGTAAGCTAAGCGGTCACATGCAGGTAGCCGGTGAAAACACCGTCGAGGGCATTAAACAAGCGATAGCAAAACACATGGAAGTTGAGTATGTGGCAAGCGAAGAAAAAAAGACTCCCGAATTGCCCATACGTCCGCCTGTTTTGTGCGCGGGATGTCCGCATAGAGCATCTTTTTATGCCGTTAAGGTCGCCGCAAAGGGTAAGAAGGCGGTATACTCGGGAGATATTGGCTGTTATACCTTAGGAAATGCAAAACCGCTCGATATGTTAGACACCTGTTTGTGTATGGGTGCCGGCATAACCATAGCGCAAGGCCTAAACAGGATGGAGTCGGACACAACTAACTTTGCCTTCATAGGAGATTCGACATTTTTTGCCTCGGGGATAACAGGAATAGTAAATGCGGTTTACAACGAGTCGGACATTGTTGTTGCAATTTTAGACAACTCCACAACCGCCATGACGGGGCAACAACCCCACCCGGGAACGGGAACAACAATGATGGGCGAGGTTTCCGACAAGATAAGCATAGAAAAAGTGCTGTCCGCCATGAATCTGCAGTTTGTGAAAACGGTAGATCCGCTTGACCATGAAAAAGCGGTAGAGACGGTTAGGGAAGCTATTTCCATGAAAGGAGTTCGTGCGGTTATATTTAAATCACCCTGTATTGCGGTAACAAAGCCACAGGAAAAATATGTTATTGCGAACGAATGTATTTCATGTAAGCGGTGTATAAAACAACTGGGTTGTCCGGCAATTTATTCGGACGGCGAAAGTGTATTAATAGAAGAATCTTTGTGTTATGGTTGCGGACTTTGCAAAAACGTATGTCCTGTCGATGCCATAAAGAAGGAGAGTGAATTATGATAAATTGTTTACTTACGGGTGTCGGCGGTCAGGGGACTGTTTTGGCGTCTAAGTTGATATCGCAATGTGCTATGGATACGGGTTTTTGCGTACGGACGGCGGAAACTATCGGGATGGCACAACGGGGCGGCAGTGTTGTCAGCCATGTAAGAATAGGAGAAACTTTTTCTCCGCTCATACCGTTTTTAAGCGCAGACATAATTATTGCGTTTGAGCCGGCAGAAGCGGTTCGTGTGTTGCCGTATTTAAAAGAGGGAGGCACGGTTATAGTGAGCGACAAGGCAATACAACCTGTTAGTGCGTCTCTTAGCGGTAAGGGATACGATGTTATAACAATGCTCGATTTTTTAAAAGAAAATGCAGGGCAGGTTGTGGTCTTAGATGCAAACAATATTGCAAAAGAATGTGGCAGTTCTAAGGTTTTGAATGTGGCGCTTATCGGCGCGGCTGTTGCAAGCGGAAAACTAAACATAGACGAAGGGCAAATGCTTTGTACAATAAAAAAAGTTATACCCGAAAAATTTATGGACATGAATATTTTGGCTTTCAAGTTGGGAATGGGTGAATAATATGAAAATGACACAAAAACAACTGGAATTAATAAAATCGCAACTAAAAAGGATTGTCGAGTCCGGAAACGAGTTTTACAAGCAAAAATTTTCGGGAATAAACATAGAAGATATTAAAACGCAAGAAGATTTTGAGAAATTACCGTTTTTGCAAAAGGAAGATTTGCGAGAGGCGTATCCGCTGGGATTGCAGTGCGTTCCCGACGAAGAAATAGTGCGGATACATTCTTCGAGCGGAACGACGGGCACGCCGGTCATAATTCCGTATACTCAAAAAGATGTCGATGATTGGTCTGAAATGTTTAGACGTTGTTATGAACTTACGGGTGTGACAAACGTAGACAGGGTGCATATTACCCCCGGTTATGGTTTGTGGACGGCAGGCATTGGGTTTCAGGCGGGTGCAGAACTCTTAGGGGCTATGACGATTCCGATGGGGCCGGGTAACACAGATAAACAACTGCAAATGATGATGGATTTAAAATCGACGGTGTTGGGTGCGACATCTTCGTATGCGCTTTTGTTGGCAGAAGAAATATATAAGAGAGGCATAAAAGACAAAATTTTTCTGAAAAAGGCTTTGATAGGTTCGGAGCGTTGGGGCGATGCCATGAGAAAACGTATTGCAAACGAGTTGGGCGTTGAGTTATATGACATCTACGGCTTGACCGAGATATACGGACCCGGCGTTGCCATAAGTTGCTCGGAAGAAAACGGTATGCATTATTGGGACGATTATTTATACTTTGAAATTGTAGACCCGAAGACGGGCGAAATTTTGCCGGACGGTGAAAGCGGAGAGCTGGTTGTCACAACCTTATGCAAAGAAGGTGCACCGCTAATCAGGTTCAGGACCCACGACCTAACAAAGTTTGTTATGGGAGAATGTTCATGCGGCAGTGCTTTCCCAAAAATAGACAGGTTAATAGGCAGAACAGACGACATGCTCAAGGTGAAAGGGGTAATAATATTCCCCGGCCAAATAGACGAATTGTTGAAGAATGTGCCGGGCGCTTCCAGCGAATATCAGGTTATTATAGACCATTTGAACGGCAAAGACATACTAACCTTGTTTGTAGAACGCGAAAAAGATGCCGACATAGAGATATTAGAGCATATAATTAAAGATTTATTTAAGCTAAAAATCGGTATTTCGATACAGGCGAAAATTGTGGAACTCGGAGATTTGCCTCGGAGCGAGAGAAAAACACGCAGGGTGTTTGATAACAGGTATTGATGTTTATTAATACTATAGTGTGTATTAGCATAGTATGGAAGTTTGCATATTGAATAATAAAAGAAAGGGCATGATAATCATGCTTACAGGAAACTGTTATGACAGATAAAAATCAAACGATAGGCAGTATTTTAGAACGGCGGAGTGTGCGAGAATATAAAAAAGAGTTGCCGCCCATAGGACAATTAGAAGAAGTTTTGAATGCGGCGGCTTGGGCACCGAGTGCAAGGAATGTGCAAGAATGCCATGTATCTTTGGTGGCAGACGAAAAAGCGGTTAAGTCGCTCGGCAAAGCAATCACCCAAAGTTTAGACGCAGAAACGGTAGAGCGGTTAAAGGCACGGTTTAGCGAAGGTAGCGAGGTAGATGTGTTCTACGGTGCGCCGGCGGTTTATGTTGTCTCTGCCGAAAATCCGCAAGAACACTACACGAAAATCGACATAGGCATTACGATGCAAACTATTTGCATTGCGGCAAAATCATTTGGCATAGATACATGCATGATAGGGCTTTCTTCGGCGTTGTTTGACACAGATGCAAACCACCCGGCGATAAAAGCGTTAAACATTCCGCAAGAATATACGCCTGTAATTGCGGTTATAGCCGGATATGCAACAAAAC
>CAYJNC010000160.1:4026-4814 GCA_964371185.1 uncultured Christensenellaceae bacterium | reverse complement strand
AATGCTTTCATAGTTTAACTTTAATTTATTATCAGTCATCGCCATATTTTTCCTTTGAATTTTTAAAACTTACCGGATTCAACATATTTTATTCCATCAGGCGCAAGCCCACTCGGGTAATTGCCGTTCACTAAATTAACGAAGTCTTCTATTGTCTTTTTTACAGCATCTTCCTTTTCACTCGATACGGCTGTTCCCCCAATATATTCTTTATCTGAATATCTTTTTATCAGCACATTCGTATACCCCGCATAGCGCTCTTTTTCTGTTCCGCAATACTCCTTGAATATTTTTATTTTCATGGATTCATACGGCGATATTTTGCTTATATCTATCTTATACGTATCTACTAATTTGTCTATCCTGTCTACACCGGCTATCTTTAACATTTTTTCTCCTCGTATATTTTTATTAATATTCATTTACATCAACATGTTCTATGTCTTCATACTCAAGCCCAAGCGGTCTTCGCTCATCGTTATACTCCGAATAAAAAACCTCTATAAAGTTTTCTATTGTTTTTTCAAAAGCTTCTTTCGCCGTTTCACCTATACCCACCACTCCTAAAAAGTAATATAGTGGATATTCCTCTTCCTTTTCTAATACGGCATTATATTTCGTTATAGTTTCACCATATTTCTTTTTTATACGCAAATTAGAATATCCGACACATCTTTCTTTTTTTGTGCCGCAAAATTCTTTATACACCCTTATTTCCATCTGCCCATACGGTAGCAAATCGCTCATAAAAACATCATAGCTACCGATAAACCTGTCTACCCTGCCTA
>CAYJNC010000160.1:0-4016 GCA_964371185.1 uncultured Christensenellaceae bacterium | reverse complement strand
TCTTTCATTGTAAGCCCACCCGGGTAATCGGCCTGTATCATCTTTTTAATAGACTCTATTGCTTTTTCCAGTGCTTCTTCTACCGTTTCACCTTGTCCCAATCCCGTCTCGCCAAAGCCGTCAAACTTCCGAATAATCTGCACATTCGTTATGGCGGTATAATACATTGCTTCCTCCGGATGTATTTGCCTATTTATTATCACATTCATATTTTCACAAGGCAGATATTTCGGCATCCAAACTTTGTATTCCGCTATAAATTCATCTACACAACCAACTTTTTTATTCATGTCACATTTCTCCTTATACTACCTAACCAACTCATAAAAATTTTCTTCGCTCAAATAATACCAACCGGTGCCCACGTATTCAAAATCTATATCATTTTTACCATCTAAAACACCGGAACCATCATATACATATAAATTTCCGCCTACTACAAGTATTTGTATTGAAGGTTCACCCATATAATACACCTTACCGTCTCTTACTTCTTCTCTAACATTGGCTATTTCCGCAATATAATTTCCATCTAAATCATATATCCCCGACACACACACAATATAATCGTTGTAAAAAACCATTCCCGCATCATTTTCATACGGATAATATGTAAGCCCACTGTCTAATTGAATAAACTCATCGTCTCTGACAACGCCTAATAACGTTTGTATCGGCAAATCATTAGATTCCGTCATTACATAAATATCACCTTTATGCACAAACATAGAATTAAACCGTGTGGATTCATCTAACATAATATTTAAATCAACTATTTCTTTTGTCTGTAGGTTTAGTTTATATAGTTTCCCATATTCTTCAAAATACAAACTATCTCCACTAATTGCAAATCCGAAATCAACCGATCCCTCGTATATAACTTCTTCCTCAACTCCATCCGATAAAATCAGGTCTTGTCCTTCACTTACGGCTACTACTTTTCCATCATATACATTAAATACTCCCCACGTATTTTTAGCATTTTTTCTTGTCATCACCGTTCTTTCTTCGGAACTTAAATTCACCCTAACTATCTCATTGTGCCCAACAACCGGAGGTGTTTTTTTGTAATATAATTCTCCATCATATATTTGTAATCCCAAGAAATCATGGTTGAAATTAGGCATTTCATATCGATTATCTAAAACAGTGTACTCATTTTTATTAATTTCATAACTAATCAAATCGCCTTCTTCATCAACAAAGCATATATAGTTTTCATCTGCTGCCATCTCTGCATAACAATATCCATTATTATAGTTTTCTTCATTGGTGGGGTTACGCATTTGAGTAAAGTTCATTTCATAACTCTGACAACCCACCATAAACAAACTAATTAAGACGATGCTTATAATAATCAAGCTAATTTTTTTCATAATATTGCTCCTTTTTAATTAAACAGTATCTACACTATTTCTCATAATTCATGTTTTATTTCACGTTCGCTCAAATATGGTGACAGCATTTCCTCCGCAAATAAACCTTTTTCACCAATAATCTTAATAACGTCGTCCATATTCGCCCTGCTCCCTATATACATATAATAATCATACCCAAAATGCACATAAAAAACATTTTTTTTAAGCAATTTGCCCCACATTATTTCTCTCAATATCAGCCTAACAGTCAGGGCAATATTATCTTGTTTTATCTCTTGTCCCTTTTTTAATTCCTTCACATACTTTTTTACTTCAACAATATCCATATCTTCAAGAGACTCTTCGATAGATTCATAATCCTGCATTTTGCCATACCACCTTATCTTCAAAGAATCTATACCGTTCGCCTTCATTGTCAGTAAGACAGCCTCTAAATATGCATCTTCATACTTTTTATACTCTTCAAATGTCAATTTAAGCCCATCAAAGGTTTCGCCCACGTCCCCAACAGAAGTCCATTCATCCTTTAAATAAGCCCCTGCTTCATTTCTGTATTTTGGATTATACTTTGTTATTCTATATGTATACATATTCCATTTCCCTATCCATTCTAATACACTTCATATACTAAACTTTTAATACACTTCTTTTATTTCATATCCACTTCCATCGCCTTCAACCAAAAACTTTTTAATTAAATTTCGTAAATCATATACAAGTTCAAACAATTTCGGGTTATGATAGTCGTTATTCCATTCAAGAGATATTTTGCCCCATTCAAAAACTTTTTCCAATTTAGTTATTTCCGTTGGGGTATCCTCCGGCCTATATTTCAAATGCTCACCGCCTATCAACAATTTATCTAAGCAAGATAATTTCTTTGTTAACACCCCATTTTTTTCTATAAATGCAAAACTCGTTTCATTTTGCGGATACATAACTTTTTCCCCATGCAATCTGGCATTTTTCAACAATTTTATATCATCAGCTCTTTTCCATTGTGCGCACTTTACCACATTATTCTCACCCGAACAATCTTCTTTATCTGCATAAATAAACAATGATTCTACCACCTCATGATTCCACTTATACTTAAATATGTTAATCACCTTTTCACACTTAATATATTCGTCTTCACTGTTTTTCTTTATATAAATGCTATTCGGCCCATCTAAATAATAATATGCCAAATCTCTGAGCCAAGTATATGTCCCTGTCTGTTTTTGTTCATCACAAATTTTAAATATCTGCGCATTAGAGTTTCTTATGATATTCATTCGCTTAGCTCCTTTATTGTTGAAATTTGTTTTGCGCAATTTACAATAAAGTCCATATGCTTTCTCTTTAGCACATCACCATAAACTTCACGTATCTTAAATACCTTTTTTGTTTTCATTGCCAGTGCACAATTTATTAATTTACAAAATCTATTAATAATATACTCAAGTTCAATATTTTGCACAGACTCGTCAAAGCTATAACACGTCGCCCGATTTCCCCATTCTATTTCTACTTTCGTTTGTTTTATTCCCTTAGGTTTACTGCTTTGTTCAAGTTTACATCCATCAAGCAACAAACGCTCAATCTTTTTTCCCATGCAAATTACATCGGCTATCTTGCATTTTTCAAAATATTTAATATGTATTTCAATAGACGGGCTTATTTCTTTTATGCCCGTTTTTTTGTTCAATTCAACAACCGCCGGCCGTGTTAAATCTTCTTTCCACTTTGTATAACACAAAACAAATTCACTACCGGAAAAATCCCCGGCTCTTGAATAAACACTCCATGTTTTTATATATTTCTTATCGTAAACAGCGCTTATCCGCATTTGTTTCCAATAATAGCGTTCTGTGCTCCTTGAACGTTTTGTTACAAGCACACCGTCTGCCGCAAACAAATTCTTATTAATATCTTCTTCGACATCAGCATTGTTCACTTCAACCTTTCTGTTGTCACCATCTTTTTTATAATAAATTTCCATCGCTTTACCTCTATTCGAAAAAATATTAACCGATACAGCTACAAGCTAAACTCTTCTTTTGTATTACTCACCAAAACAGGATTTGTATATAATTCAATTTCTTTTTGCGGTATAACGCAATAGCCATCTCTCACCGCATAAAACCAAATTGTTATCGAAGGCTCAACATCTTCGTCTCCTAAATCTATCGAAACAACAATATCAAACTCTCTTTCGCTAAATTCATCAAGCATTTGTGTTCGCAGGTCAAACGCAACACCAAGCGCATATCGCAACACTTCTACAACAGGCTTTTCCTGCGACACATACATTTCATTTCCTTCGTGTTCATAATGGCTTAAATCTTCGCCTTTAAGTTTTATCTCTTTCTTTCCAAAGGCAAAACCCTTTTTCAACCGATAATAATCATCTCTGTTTTCCGTATAACATTTCTTGATATATTTTTTTGATTTACAATTCCCGATTATATTAGTAATATCCCCTAATTCTATCAACCAATTTTTCATAAGATTATTGCAATACATTTTTAACTCCTCACTGTAATTGAATATCTACATAATACCAAGATGCGAATTACCGTTTTCATACCACACTGTAATCTGAAAAATAATCATTTATTTTATTCTTTATTTTCGCTAAATTGCTGTTCACTA
>CAYJNC010000159.1:2470-4832 GCA_964371185.1 uncultured Christensenellaceae bacterium | reverse complement strand
CTAAGTAATCATTAAGTTTTTGTTCTAAAGCATCTGCATCTACCCCATGTACTGCACACGCCTGTTCTAAGTTTTCAAAACGAGCAGCCGCACATCCCAGGCAACCCATTCCGGCTTCCATAAAGATTGAAGCACATCCTTCGTCTAACTGTATTATTTCCACTATGTTCATTTGCTTGTTTATTTTTCCCATCTTATACCTCTTTTCTTTTTATGTGTAAGTTATATATAACCTACATTTATCTACTTTAAACTACAATTTAAGCCCCAAACGTAACAATAAGTTCGGGCGATCCGTTTTCACGGTAGAACTGAACAAAATCTGCCGGCGACGTTATCCCCGACGGCAACATAACACCCCCTCTTCCAATATCTTCCTCCGCATGTGCATCGCTTCCGCCAATCACATACATTCCGTTTTCGACAGCATATTGATACGCCTGTAAATTGTGCGACCTGTGCCTTGGGTGCGTATTTACAATTTCTATGCCGTCATAGCAAATTGGTTTAACCGGCGAACGGCCATACCTGTATGGATGTGCCTGAAACACAAGCAGATTATTCGCTTTTGCAAACTCATGAAACTCTGTGCACTCCATTTTATATAAATATTCATTTTCCAGCAAAAATTTTTCATCAAAGCCAAAGACCAAAAAATCGTCTCCCAATATTTCATTGAACTCTGCGTTGAATGAGATATTGAAAGTTATTTCCATTCCCAACAAAATTTCGGTTCTACTTCCTTCTGCCTCTTTTTTTGCGATTCTGTACCCGGTCAAATAGTGGTTAATTCTCTCTTCCCAAGTTTTATTTGCCATATTAGCCGACTCCATGATCTCAGGATGATAATGATCGGTAATAAAAACATATTTATAGTCCGAACGAATATATTCTTCCACTAAGATTTTGGCACTTACTCGCGAGCAAGGACTAACTTCCATTGTGTGACAGTGTGTTTCGGTTTGGAAATATTTCATAGCCTTTTCCTTTCATGATAGCATTTTACATAGTCAAACATTTTCTTTTGTTGCACTATGTAAAAATTTGCTTTATACTTTTTTATTATAGCACATTTAAGGAGAATTATATGCTTGATAAGTTTTATTTTTTTGTAAATTCAAATCATAATCCACATCACACGCTCGCACTTGAAGAATATATGGTAGAAAACGTTAAAAAAAATGAAGTAATATTATATTTATATTCTCATGCGGACACAGTTGTCATTGGCAAAAACCAAAATGCTTGGTCCGAATGCCGACACGAGAAGCTGCTTGCAGACGGCGGAACACTTGCCCGTAGGATTTCCGGTGGCGGTGCCGTTTTCCATGATATAGGCAATTTAAACTTTTCTTTTATTGTAGGAAAAGAAAATTATGATTTGCACAGGCAGCTGAGCGTTATTTTAGCAGCCGTAAAATCTTTTGGTATAGACGCACATTTTTCGGGCAGAAACGACATTTTAGCGGGAGACAGAAAATTTTCCGGAAACGCTTTTTGTTTCAAGAAAGAAGGGGCTTTTCATCATGGAACAATTCTGATTGGCGCAGACATGAAAAAACTTGCCGATTATTTGGCCGTTCCTAAGGATAAGATAGAAAGTAAGGGAATAGCTTCTGTTCGTTCGCGAGTTGTTAATTTGTGCGAACTTAACAAAGATATTAATGCAGATTTAATGACAATTGCGTTAAAAGATGCTTTTGAACAAGAATACGGAAAAACGGTTCCCTATGAAATGACCGAAGAAGTTTTATGCAAAACCCAAGAGATTACAAATAAAAACGCAACTTGGGAATGGTTGTTTGGGCGTTCGCCTAAGTTTGATATATCTATAAAATGTCGATTTTCATGGGGCGGCATAGAATTGCAACTTTCACTTAAGGACGCTCGTATTACAGAAGCTCAACTATTTTCCGATGCTATGGACGCAGATTTCATCTCGAGCATCGCGCCCTATCTTACGGGAGTGCCATTTCACTCGGCAGATATTTATTCTGCGATTCGCCAAATTCCGCACACGGACGAACAAGAGATAATAATAAATGATATTGCCGCTTACATCAATGAGCAAAAATACTAATATACTACCTAAGTTTTATTAGCTGTTTTAATAACTACTATATATATAGAAGAAACTAATCAAAATTTGCATGGAAATATTTTGGTACCCATGAAGCGCATAATAAAACCCCTCTATTTTTTTGTAGAGGGGTCTCTTTTTACTTTTACTTATTCTCTTCAGTTTGATTAGCCGCATCATTGTTTTGCGAATCGCTATTCGGTTGACTATTATGCGGTTGGCCGTTATCCGTTTGGCCGTTATCCGGCTGGCCGTTATATGGCTGACCGTTATAAGGCTGAC
>CAYJNC010000159.1:0-2370 GCA_964371185.1 uncultured Christensenellaceae bacterium | reverse complement strand
CGTTATATGGTTGGCCGTTATATGGTTGGCCGTTATATGGTTGGCCGTTATATGGTTGGCCGTTATATGGCTGGCCGTTATATGGCTGGCCGTTATATGGCTGGCCGTTATATGGCTGCATATAATTTCCGTCCGTCATGCCAAAATCTTTATTTCTGATTGCAAAAATAAAGAACGGAATGACGATAGCGAAAAATATTGAAAACACGGTCCATCCAACACACGGAATTCCCAGACACGAAACATATATTCTGTATAGCGCAATGAAATAAAATACCAAGCAAGCTATGCCGATCGAAATAGAGATTAGACTTGCCACAATGACTACCGTAATAGCATCCGTATTATATAAACTCGAATATACATAAGTCGAATTGTTATACGTGTATACATTTAAAATAAAATTTACAATAAGCACTCCTATATATGTTAACAACAATGTGAGCCTAAAATTGGTTTTTCTTTGTAATCTTAATGAAGAATAATTATCCGCAACGGCACCAAATGTCCACATGTTTAAAACAGGCACCCAAGCAATTCCCGGCGCTTTTATTCCTCTTCTTTTTGCAATTTTGTATAAACCTATTGCTTGAAAAACGAATGATGTAATCACAACGCCAAGTAAAACAATGTAAAAAATCAACATTCCTACTAAAACCATAAAAAGCCTCCTTGTCTAAATGAAACTACCAATAAAGCTATGTTTTTTTAATATAATATTTACATCAGTGTAACTTATTAAATTATATATTAATTTTTCTCCATAGTCAACTTGAGAAAATTTAAACATCATTATTTCACTTTACAAAATACGTGTTATAATATATAAATACTGGAAAATTATAAAATATAATAACAACTACTTGCTTACAGTAAGTAGCGTCAAGAGAAATTTCTAATTTTAATAATTACTGAAATTGTTATAATTTCCAAAGCTCAACACACTAATTAATTTGGAGGCAACAACCTATGTTAAAAAAACTTTTCGGCACTACAAAAGACGGCAGAACCGTACACAGTTACACCCTTGAAAACAGTTTGGGAATTTGCGTTACATTGCTTGATTACGGCGCAACCATTCAGTCTATCATCGTTCCCGATAAGAACGGCAACAAAGTCGATATTGTTCTCGGGCATGACTCGATAGCAAACTATGAAGCTGATTCGGCGTACTTTGGTGCTGTAATCGGCCGTGTTGCTAACAGAATTGCAAACGCAACGTTTGAATTAAACGGCAAGACCTACACATTAGCAAAAAACAATGGCGAACATTGTTTGCACGGCGGCAACATAGGCTTTGACAAACATATTTTCGACGTTGAAGAAATCGCACCAAATGTTGTTAAATTCAGCCGGTTATCACCGGATATGGAAGAAGGTTTCCCCGGAAATCTTGAGGTTAGCGTCACTTACACACTTACAGATGAAGGCGAAATAAAGTTAGACTATTACGCAAAGAGCGATGCAGACACCTTAGTTAACCTCACAAACCACGTCTACTTTAATTTAGACGGGCAAGGTAATATTTATAACAACACACTCGAAATTCTATGCGATAAATTCTGCGAGACCGATCCATCGGGAGTACCGACAGGTAAATTCTTAGATGTATCGGACACCGCATTTGATTTCAGAAAAGCTAAATTGATAGGCCAAGACCTTTTTTCAGACGAAGAACAAATTCAATGTGTAGGTGGTTATGACCATAATATCCCCTTTGGAAAAGATGGCATATACAAAAAAATGGCGGACGTTAAATCTACTTTAAATTCAATTGGCATGGAAGTTTTTAGCGATATGCCGGGTATACAATTTTATTCGGGTAATTTCTTAACCGAAAAACCGGGCAAAGACGGCAGCGTTATTAACAAGCATAGCGGTTTTTGTTTGGAAACTCAACACTATCCGGATTCTATTCATAACACCCATTTCCCAAGCGATGTATTAAAAGCCGGCGAAGAATACAAATACGTTACTACTTTTAAAATCTATAATTTTTAAACTGATACCTGATACATACATGCAAAGGCAATATATTTTATTATCTTGCCTTTGCTTTCACTTACATTATTTTTTATTACATATAAATTTAGTTTTTGGGTTGACAAACATCACAGTTGTTTGTTAGAATATTGTAGCTGAAACGAATACGGAGGAATACCGAAGTGGTCATAACGGGGCGGTCTTGAAATCCGTCTTCCTCATTTGTTACTTAGTTCGTTTTATGTGTATCTTGTGCGATTTTAGATGTCGTTAGAAGATTTTAGTTTTATTTTTCTAACACCTAATTCTAACACTTATCCGTTGTGGAGGAATACCGAAGTGGTCATAACGGGGCGGTCTTGAAAACCGTTAGGGTGCAAGCCCACG
>CAYJNC010000158.1:0-4838 GCA_964371185.1 uncultured Christensenellaceae bacterium | reverse complement strand
CAATAAACTTTTTGACATGGGGATAGGTCGTAAAGATACGTTGATAGCGTTAGGCGGTGGAGTGGTAGGCGACATAGCCGGCTTTGCGGCGGCCACATTTAAAAGAGGCATGGGTTTTGTTCAAATTCCGACAACTCTTCTTGCGCAAGTTGACAGTTCGGTAGGCGGAAAAGTGGCTGTTAACTTAGAAAAAGGAAAAAACATGGTAGGTGCTTTCTATCAGCCGCAAAAGGTTTTAGCGGATGTCGGCACACTTGATACCTTAGACAGCAGGCAATATGCGGCGGGAATGGCGGAAATAATTAAGTATTCTATGATAGCCGATGAAAATTTATATCAAAAGTTGTTGACAGATGATTTTGATATTTCGGAAATAATTGCCGATTGTTGTAGGATAAAGGCAAGATATGTTCAGGAAGATCCGTTCGATTTAGGTGTTAGAATGCAACTTAATTATGGACATACAATTGGTCATGCAATTGAAACCGTTGCGGGGTATGGCGTGTATTTGCATGGAGAGGCGGTTGCAATCGGAATGGTATTGGCCGCACAAATAGGGGAGGCAATTGGGGTTTCGCCGGCCGGCTTGAAAGAAAAAACAATTAAAATGAACGAGAAATATAATTTGCCGACGTATACCGACAAAAAAATATTGGTTGATGCCATGAACATTTTAGGCGCCGATAAAAAGGCAGAGGGCGAAAGTGTGCCGTTTATTTTAATAGATAAAATAGGACATGCGGTGATAAAGAAGTTTACGGTAGATGAGTTAAAAAAAGCAGTGGAGGAATCTAACCAATGAAGATAATAATGCCGTTTACACCTGCGGGAAGGTTAAAAATTCAGCCGTCTAAAAGTGTTTTGCATAGGATGTTGATTTGTGCGGCACTTGCGAACGGGGAGTCTGAAATATCTAATTTTGCGCAATCTCAAGACATTAATGCCACGCTCAATGCGTTAAAAAGCATGGGGCTTTGTGAATATGAAATTAAAGACGATGTGTGCCTTGTTGTCGGAGGTTTGAAGAACGAATGTGAAGCGGAAATAGACTGTAATGAGTCCGGATCTACGTTGCGTTTTTTACTCCCGCTCGCAACCGATGCTGAGAAAAGGACATTTTCCGGCAAAGGTCGGTTGTTAGAACGCCCCATGAAGCCTTATGAAGAAATATTTTCAAAGCAGGGTATAGAATTTTCTCGTAATGAAGATAAAACTATCAACATACAAGGGAAAATGAAGGCAGATAAATTCGAAATGGTCGGGGATATTTCTTCGCAATTCTTAACCGGATTACTTTTTTTGTTGCCGACTCTTGAAGGGTCCTCATCTATTCATTTAAAGACTAAGCTTGAGTCTAAACCTTATGTAGACATAACCAGGCAAGTGCAAAAAATGTTCGGTGTTTCAAGCACTGTAGAAGGCGATGATTATGTTGTGGAAGGCAAGCAAAAGTATTTGCCTATGAAAAAGTCGGCAGAGGGAGACTATTCCCACGCGGCGTTTTTTGTTGTTGCGGCGGCAATGGGTGGAGAAGTTTTATTAGAAGGTTTGAACGCAGAATCTTTGCAGGGTGACAAAGAGATTATTTCGTTGGTTAAATGTATGGGTGCCGACGTAACGGTAGACGGCGACACAGTAAAAATTTGTCATAATAAGTTGAGGGCGATAGAAATAGACGGTTCAGACATTCCCGATTTAGTCCCGATTTTATCGGTGCTTGCTTGTGCTATTGTCGGAACAACACGCATATACAATGTTGCAAGGGTAAGGTATAAGGAAAGTGACAGATTAAGCGCAATGGCAACCGAGCTTGAAAAATTAGGTGCAGACATTGTAGAATACGAAGACAGTTTGGTTATACACGGAAACGGATATTTATCCGGAGGACAGGTGCACACACATCAAGATCATAGGGTGGCAATGGCACTTAGCATTGCGGGTGTTATTGCAAAAGAGCCGATAATATTAGACGAACCCGAGGTTGTTGCTAAATCCGCACCGCGTTTTTATGAAGAGTTGGCTGTAATAGGAGGTATATGCAAATGAGCAATGTATATGGAAATATATTTAAAGTTTCAGTTTTCGGAGAATCGCATTCGGGCGGAATTGGGGTAATAATAGACGGCCTGCCTGCCGGTTTTAAGATAAATTTTGATGAAGTGAAAAAATCTATGGCAAGAAGGGCTCCGAATAAAAGTGCGGCGTCTACCAAAAGAAAGGAAACGGACGCTTTTGAAATACTCAGCGGATGTGTAGACGAAACATCTACCGGTACGCCGCTTTGTTCTGTAATCAGAAACAAGGATATGAAATCGGCAGACTATCAGAAAACCGCAAATCTCTTGCGACCGGGGCACGCAGATTACACGGGAAAAATTAAGTATAAATTTGCTAACGACATCAGAGGCGGTGGGCATTTTTCGGGTAGAATAACCGCGCCTTTAGTTTTTGCCGGCGCTATTGCAAGGCAAGTATTAGAGCAAAAAGGAATATTTTTGGGGGCACATATTAAAAAAATAGGCAATCACGAAGATGCGGATTTTGTTTTTGATAATTCTTTAAGAGAACAATTAGAAGATATAGAAAAAAAGGAATTTGCCACAATTGCAGACCCAAAAGCCATGCAGGAAGAAATAGTTTTGGCGCATTCTGCCGGAGATTCTGTCGGTGGTGTAATCGAATTTGTTGCAACCGGGTTGCCGGTCGGTTTGGGCGAGCCTTTTTTTGACAGTGTAGAGAGCGAACTTGCGCATATTATGTTTTCTGTTCCTGCTGTCAAAGGGATAGAGTTTGGAGACGGTTTTTTAATTGCAAACAAAAAAGGCAGTGAGGCAAACGACAGCCCGATATTGTCAGATGAAAAAATTACTTTTGAAACAAACAGCAACGGTGGCATAAACGGCGGAATCACAAACGGTATGCCAATAGTTTTAAGGGTGGCGGTAAAGCCGACTCCTTCAATTTTAAAACCGCAAAAGACGGTAGACATAGAAAACATGAAGGAAGATATTTTGCAAATTGTCGGCAGGCATGATTCTTGTATTTTGCCAAGGGCGGTAGAAGTGGTCAAGTGTTGCGGTGCTATAGCATTGTTAGATTTATATTTAAGAAACGAAGCGTTGAGGGGTATGTGATGAACGAATTAGAAAATATAAGAATAGAGATAGACGAAATAGACAAAACCATTGTCGAAGCCTTTTGCAAAAGGATGGGTGCATCTTTGCGTGTTGCGGATTATAAGATAAAAAATAATATGCAGGTTACAGACAGAAAAAGAGAATTGCAACTGTTGAAATCACGTTTAGAGATGTTGGAAGATAAATCTTTTGAAACCGAGACAGAGCTTTTATTTGAATATATAATGAGTCTAAGCCGTGCCCGCCAAGCAAAAATGATAGCAAACATACCCTGTGAGAGTGCTAAGACAAGCGGTAAAGTTGCGTTTCAGGGTGTTGTGGGTGCATATTCTTATTTGGCCGCCGAGACATATTTTGAAGATGTTACAAATGCAATTGCTTGTAAGACATTTGAAGATGTGTTTGTGTCGGTGTTAGAAGATGAAGCACAATTCGGAATATTACCCATAGAGAATTCATATGTAGGAAGTATTCACGCCGTCTACGATTTGTTGAATAAGTATAGTTTAGAAATTGTGGGCGAGTATAAATTAAGAATAACTCATTCGCTGTTGGGTATGAAAGATGCCGATTTAGCCGATATTAAAGAAGTGTACTCGCACGAACAGGCTTTGCAACAATGTGCCGAATTTTTATCAAAGCAAAAAAATATAGAGCAACATGAAACGCTAAACACGGCTGTAAGTGCAAAATATGTTGCGGACGAAAAGTGCATATATAAGGCGGCAATCGCAAACAAACGGGCGGCCGAAATTTATGGGTTGAAGGTTATTGCAGAAAACATTCATGACAGCGAAGACAACACAACCAGGTTTATTGTGATTTCAAAACAGGCGAATAACAGCGAAAATGCAAACAAAGCAAGTGTGAATTTTGTGTTAGAGCATAATTCGGGTGCACTTGCAAAGGCGTTAAATGTGTTTGCACAACATGATCTTAATATGGTAAGGATAGAATCACGCCCGTGCAAGAACAGGAATTTTGAATACATTTTCTATGTTGATTTTGAGGGAGAGAATGTTTTTAACTGTATAAAAGAAGTGGTGGAGTGCAACGAAAAGTTGTTTACAAGTTTTAAATTGTTAGGCATATATGAAGCAAGCAGATGAAAAATATTTATTTAACCGGCATGATGGGTTGCGGTAAGTCTACCGTCGGAAAGGTGTTGGCCGACCAAAAAAAGTTAATTTTTGCCGACACGGATTCATTAATTGCAGACAGAGAAGAAAAAACAATAAAAGAGATTTTTGCCGACAGCGGTGAAGAATATTTCCGGAGTGTTGAAAGCAAGGTGTTAAAGAACGTTTCTAACAACATAGAGTGGGTTGTTTCTTGCGGCGGTGGCATGATATTGTCGGACGAAAATATAAAAATAATGAAAAAAACGGGTGTAATTATTTATGTCTACAGAGACATAGAAGACATAGAAAAAGATATCACCACGCAAAACCGGCCGTTGCTCAATAAAACTGCGAGTAACATAAGGAGTATATTTGACCGACGAAAAGGCAGGTATGAAAACTCGGCGGACTATGTTATCATAAACGATAAAGCGCCGGAGGATGCGGCAAAAAAAATTATTGAATTGTTAGGCTTGTAGGGCAGTTAACAAAACTTTACGCACATTTTCATAGTCCGTTGCATTAGGCATTATGCCAAAGAATTTTTCAAAGGCAAAGAATGCCTGCCAAATAAGCATGT
>CAYJNC010000157.1:0-4908 GCA_964371185.1 uncultured Christensenellaceae bacterium | reverse complement strand
AAAAACACAATAAATTATAGTAGTTAAAAAGGCAGGGAAGGATACTCCTGCCTTTAAAGGTATAAGAACGGAGAAAAGAGAAATGTATGTTATAAGCACGAGAAACCCCGATGAAAAACTTTTGGCGACAGAGGCGGTTTTGAAGGGGATAGCGGAAAACGGTGGGTTGTTTGTTCCGGAAAGTTTTCCCGAAATAGACATGAAAGAGGCGCAAAAAATTGCGAAAAGCGGTTACAGTGCGCTTTCGGCCTTTGTGATGGGCAAAATATTTGACATTCCCAAAAATGAAATGGAAGAGCTAACAAAAAAAGCGTATGCTTCTTTTAATGCTACCGACACCATTCCGTTTTCTGAGGTATGCTTAGGAGGTGATTTTGCCGGCAAAGAAAGTCTGATGGAGCTATACCACGGCCCGACATTGGCGTTTAAAGACGTGGCCTTGCAGGTTTTGCCACGGCTGATGTCTTATGCGTTGAAAGAACACGGCCAAAAAGACAAAATATTGGTGTTGACGGCAACATCGGGTGACACGGGCAAAGCGGCGCTCGAAGGCTTTAGTGACGTTGAGTCCACGGCGATTTTAGTATTTTACCCGCAAGAAGGTGTCTCTAAGTTGCAGAAACTTCAGATGATAACCCAAGAAGGCAAAAACACGGGTGTGTGTGCGGTTAAGGGTAATTTTGACGATGCTCAAACAGGTGTTAAAATGCTTTTCGCTGACGAAGAGTTTAACAAACTAATGAAAGAAAAAGGATATTCACTTTCTTCCGCCAATTCCATAAACATAGGCAGACTCATACCACAGGTGGTATATTATGTTTATGCCTACATAAAAGCAGTAGAAGAAGGAAACATAAAAGACGGCGAGAAAATTAATTTCTGTGTGCCTACAGGAAATTTCGGAAATATTTTGGCGGCTTACTATGCGATGCAAATGGGTATTCCGATAAACAAATTAATTTGCGCATCCAACAAAAACAATGTGCTTACAGATTTCTTTAAAACAGGCGAATACAATGCCAAAAGAGAATTTTACAAAACAATGTCCCCGTCTATGGACATACTTATATCGAGCAATTTAGAACGTTTGTTGTTTGAACTTGCGGACCGTGACGGAAATGTTGTTAGCGATATGATGCAGGCGCTTTCAAACGAAGGTATCTACAAAATTTCGGGCGGAATGAAAGAACAATTAGACAAATTGTTTTTTGCCGAGTGTTGCGACGAAGAAGAAACAAAGAAAACGATTAAAGAATTGTTTTCAAAAACCGGATTGTTGATAGACACACACACCGCCGTTGCGCAATGTGTATATGAAAAATATGTTGAACAAACAAATGACAGTACGTTTACGGTTGTAGCAAGCACTGCCGACCCGTACAAATTCACACAAGACGTTTTGTTTGCCATGACGGAAAAAACAGAGCAAGATGCGTTTGTTGCCGCTAATATGCTGAGTGAAGAATCGAAAACGAAGATTCCTCCGCAAATCAGTGAGCTTGAAACGAAAGAAGTTTTGCACAAAGGCGTGGTAGAAAAAGAAAAGTTGGACTGTGCGGTAGTGCGGTTCTTAGAAGAGGTATAATAAATGCAAGCGGATAAAAAAGTTATATTTTCGGGTATACAACCATCGGGGAACCTAACTTTAGGGAATTATTTGGGTGCGGTTAAAAACTGGGTGTTGTTATCAAACGATTACAATTGTTATTATTGCGTGGTTGACTTGCACGCAATAACCGTGCGTCAAAAACCTGCCGAATTAAGGAGCAGAACCTTAGACGTTATGGCGTTGCTTATAGCGGCGGGCATTGATCCCGAAAAAAACACGCTCTATATGCAGTCACACGTGAGCGAACATGCCGAACTTGCTTGGTTGCTTAATTGTTACGCCTACATGGGAGAGTTGCAACGCATGACGCAATTCAAAGATAAAAGCAAAAAAGCCGGCGAAAACATAAATGTGGGGTTGTTTACCTATCCTGTTTTGATGGCGGCAGACATTCTGTTGTATCAGTCAGACCTTGTTCCTGTAGGGGTAGACCAAAAACAACATTTAGAACTGTCAAGAGACATTGCGATCAGGTTCAATTCTATTTACGGAGACGTGTTTAAGGTGCCTGAACCGTACATCGGCAAAACCGGCGCTAAGGTTATGAGCCTTCAAGAACCCGAAAAAAAGATGTCTAAATCGGACGAAAACGAAAATTCGTACATATCGTTGTTAGACACACCGGAGGTTATTGCAAGAAAGGTTAAAAGGGCGGTAACCGACAGTGACGGCGAGATTAGGTTTTGTGAACAAGAAAAGCCGGGCGTTTCAAACCTTATCTCTATCTATGCCGCATTAAACGATAAGAATATACAGCAGGCCGAAGCCGAGCTAAGTGGGTTTTCATACGGGCAACTGAAAAATGCCCTCAGCGATGCAGTAATTGCAGAGTTAGAACCGCTTCAAAAGAGGTATGCGCAAATTCGATCGGACAAAGAGTTTCTAATGAAAACAATGAACGAAAATGCGATGCGAGCTTCTTATGCCGCAAAGAAAACTATAGCAAAAGTGCAAAGAAAAATAGGGTTAGCACCTAAAAAGTTGTAATGTATTAAAAATATGTTATAATGATGAAAATATTTGCAGGAGGCTGATTATGGAATTTAATGATTATAATTTCTTTTTGGGATTGAGTTTTGCAATTGTGGCGGTTTTTGCGGTTGTGCTAATAGCTTATTTAAAAGCTGAGGCAAAAAACAACGGAAAAGAAGGGTTTAAGAAGGCTACTGCGCTCAAATTAGCCTTGTCCGGAATGTTTTGTGTCGTTGCGTTGATTTCCTATCATATGACGGTAGAATATTCGCACGCCTCGGATATTTACTTTGCATTTAATAAGCTAATAATATTTGCGCTTATTTGTGCTTTCTTCGGTGATTTTTTTCTTCAATATATTCGGCTGGACAACAAAAAGTATAAAGTTGGAATTGCATTTTTCATAGGGACGCAGGCATTGCTTATTGCTATGTTGGTTGTACTTAACTTGTTAAACGGTTGGCCGTTGACATTGATTATTACAATTGCGGTATTAGCATTGGTAGGCATTACCATGAAAAAGCAAAGGTGGGAGCTTAAGAGCGAGAAAAAACTGTTGAGTGCATACACCGTGCTTTTGACGTTTATGGCGGCAAAGGCGATTGCAACAATGTTCCACGACAAAACATACAGCGCAATTATGTTTGCGGTAGGTGCGAGTTTGTTCTTGTTGTCAGATTTATTACTCGGGATTTACAACTACGGTACTAACAAAAGGATTCATGCAAACTTGAACTGGATAACTTATTTTTCCGGGATGATGTTGATTGCCCTAAGTTCTAACCCGTTTTTCTCGGGTTGGGTAGGTTGGTAGGAGACGAAAACCATAAAATATTGCATATCAAAGCGGTGTCAAACAAAAGATGCCGCTTTTTTGGGCTTTTCTACCAATTTAATATAAAGTTCACATTTTATCGGGATTTGCTCGTTGATTTAAATTAACTTGCGTGTTATAATATCAAAGAAAAAAAGATACAGGAAGTGTGTTAAATTGGATAAAATAAAGAGTTTTGTAAGTAAACATAGGTTTGCTGTAATAATAGTTACATTAATTTGCGTTGCGAGTATTGCGGCAATTGCAATCATATCAACGCTGCATGCACGACAACAAACACAAGATGCTAACGAACTGATGCTTGAAATGGCGTCCGAAGAAGGCGTAGTTATTGAAGAAGGCGAAACTGTGGAAGAAGTTGTCATTGCAGAAGGGGAAAGAACCATTGATTTTACCGAGCTTCAAGACAGAAATGACGAAATTATAGCCTGGATAGAAATAGGTGGTACTCGCATAGATTACCCGGTAACACAAGGGCAAGACAACGTCTATTACCTAACAAACAATGCCTTGCTTGAGCCTTCGGAGGCGGGGGCAATTTACTTAGACGAATCTAACGCATACGATTTTTCAGATCGTAACACAATAATCTACGGGCATCGCATGAACAACGGTGACATGTTTGCAGAATTATTTTTCTATCAAGATCAAGAATTCTTTGAAAATAACAATACGATTAAAATATACGAGCCGGACGGCGTTTCGGAATATGAAATCTTCGCTGCATACGAAACGAGTGACGAACTCATCCCTTATTATTGGGATGTTGCGGACGACGAAGTTTGGCAACAATACAGAGACCAGATCGGTGAGAGCGACGACAGCCCGATGCTTAGTGACAGGGAAATAGCGGACGACGATACAATCATAACACTGTCAACCTGTGTAGAAAACCAAGACGACAGAAGATATTTGGTTCAGGCGGTTAAAGTTAGCTGATTTAAAAACAAAAATTAATAATATTAATGTAATATATCAAAGCAATGTTCAGGTCATTTTTATTTGACACCAAGCATTGCTTTGTGTTATTATTTTAAAATAGTATATTTATAAATAAATATAAAAAAGGGGTATTTTATGAAAAAGAAAATTGTAGCAATTGTAATTACAATTGTCTTGGTATTTAGTTTGGGAAGCATAGCATTTGCCGCACCTGCGGGAACAACGGTGATACCCATAATTGAAGTAAAGCAATTAGCCGCTGACGAGGAATTGGTATTTACAGGTACATACGGTACTGACACTCCCGAGTATAAGAGTTTTGACTCGTATATGGGTGAGCTTAAGGAAAATCAGCAAATAGTAACAGTTTTTAATTTATCCGTGTATAACAACACCACGAGTGCTTATCAACCGGGCGTAAACTATGCAGCAATACCCCCGGATGACACTCCGTATGTTTTTTCAATTACAAATTTAATACCGAATTACAACCCGATACAGGGTGATGATTACAATGTATATATGTATGACGAGAATTTAGATCATGGCG
>CAYJNC010000156.1:0-4948 GCA_964371185.1 uncultured Christensenellaceae bacterium | reverse complement strand
GAAACCATTAAGTTAGAAACTGTTTTATTGGCAAATCAAACAAAATAATTTACTATGCCGTTACTTATGCCTTGAGCACATTTTTGTTGGTAATCGGCGGAGACGAGCAAGGCGTCTTCTTCCGGGTTAGACATATGCCCCATTTCTATTGTGCAAACGGGAACGGTGCTCCAGTTAAAGCCGGTTTGGTCTGACCTGTGTGTTATGCCCATGTCTTTTGCACCCGTACTGTTTATAAAAGCGGCAAGTATTTCTTCTGCGGCACTTTGGCTTTGTGCCTCTACCGCTTTGGTTTCTTCTCCCGAAGGAACAAGCATAAACGCACCGTTAGCAGAGGGGTTGTCTATACCGTTACAGTGCAGCCGGATAACCAAATCGGCATTTGCGTCATTCATCATGATGGCTCTTTCGCTGTTTGAAATGTCTACATCGTGGGTTTCTCGAGTCATGATGACGGTTGCACCCTGCTGTTCTAACAGGTCTCGTAATTTCAAACCGATTTCTAAGTTAACCACATATTCGTCTACTCCGGTTGCTACGCCCGATGTTCCCGAAGACACCTTTGGTTTTGTTGCTTCGGATATGGGTGAAATTTGTTCGTGTTCGGAATTTCCCTGTGCCTGATGCCCTGCGTCTATCCCGATTATTTTGCCGACTAAAGGCAACTCGGCTTCCTTTGCGTCTTGTGCATACAGCATTTCTATTGTTTGCTCGCCGGCAATGCCGTCTACCTGTAGGCCGTTTTGGCGCTGAAACAAAGAAACGGCATTAGAGGTTTTGTCGCCGTAATATGTTGTTGTTTCTTCAATAATCAAGTAGCCCAACTCTTTTAGGCGTTCTTGCAATTTTTGCACTTCTTGGTTGTCTTCACCCGGTTCGGTCTTAGGCGTTTGCGTTGGTGCGGGTGTTTGTGTTGGTGCCACTGTTTGGGACTGTGTGGGCAACGGAGTAGCGCTTTCAACGGGAGTTTGCTCTGCGTTTTGTGTTTGAACTTCTTGCGAAGTTATGGTTGCTTCTTGCGCCGAGCACCCTAATAAGAAAGAAAAAAGCATAACGGTGGAAATAATTAACATGGCTTTTTTCATTGTTTTTTACTCCTGTTCCTGTGGTTGTGTTTATATATTGCATCTTCTATTTCTAAATCGTAAACACCCGCCAAAGATTCTACGTGGTGCGTTAACTCGTGTTTTAATGTGCCTTCAAGTTTTTTTCGTATGAAGGCTTCCGAGCGTTTTTCGTATAACTTTTGGAAAGAGCCTCCGTATATCACAACATAGCGCCCCATCATTCTATCCCGATGATATTCTCCCATAATATAGAATATGCCGTCTTTTTTGTCCATCTTACAATCGGGAGACAGCACAACGCCACCGTTTAGTTTTTCGTATATTTCTTTGGGTATGCTTTGCGCAACCTCGTCTAAAATCTCTTGAATTCTATCTATACTAATCAAAATAGCCTACCTCCTATTTTCAAATATCACTATGGGTGTGTTGAAAAAAGTCATAATTTCGCAATTTCATCGCCTTTAATTGCATGTTAGCGTTAAAAAGCCGTGCCTTAGCGGTGCTAAAGCTGAGTTTTTGCCTTAAACTGCAAGCCCGTTCGACAAAATTTCATAAATCGGACTTTCTCAACACACCCATTATACACGATAGAAAAATTTTTTTCATGTGTTGTACACTTTATATTAACATATTATTGTTGCGAATTGATTTTTTTGCGTTTGTTATGTTATAATATTTGTCATAATAAAGATTGGAAGGAAAGTATTCATGAAAAAAGTCTTGCTTTTAGTACTATCAGTAATATTTGTTCTGAGTTTTGTGGCTTGTTCTCAACCGGAAGAAGCACCCGCTCCGGAGCCAACGCATGTTGTGTCTACGGAAGAAACACCGGCTCCCGAGCAAACAGAAGAAGCACCAACCGAGCAACCGATTCCCGAGGACGCATCTCCTACGACAGGACTTCCCGGAAACACCACATATAAGCCATTGCTTGTTCAAATAGGCAACGATGGTCATGAACGTCCGCAGGTAAACATTCAACTTGCAGATGTAGTATACGAAACACCGATTGAAGGAACGGGAACACGTTTTACGGCACTCTACAACGACGCCCTTTTCACAGGCGACCCGACTTCGATTGAAGTAGGCCCTATTCGTTCTTCTCGTTATTACCACCAATGGATTCAAGGTGAGTGGGACGGAATCTACATTCACATGGGTGGCCCGGACGCTACGTCAAACCCTGAGAGCGACATTTGGAAGGAGAGCGACGAGCATATTAAGATAAGAATTAACGGCGCAGGTAGCCACGCAGAAAATGCAGGCGAGTTTTACCCGCTATATGACGGTTATACTCAGTCTGAGTATGCCGGAATCAACCTTATAGAGTCTTTAGAAATTTATAACTATGAGCCGGTGCAGTTACAACAATTTAAATTCTATCCGTTAGAAGACTATGCAGACGAACAAGCAATAGAATCTGTTTCGGTTCCTTTCCTAAACAGCGAAGGTTGGTTAGAGTATAAATACGATGCAACAACAGACAAACTAACTCGTTATATGAATGGCGAAGAACACGTAGACAGGGCAACGGGAGAACCGATAGAAGTACAAAACTTAATCGTACAGTTCACAACCGTTACCGACATGCCAAACGATCCGGGACATCGTCAGGTAGATGTTATCGGCGAAGGTCCGGCAGAGTTCTTTATTCATGGAAAACGTTTGGTGGGAACATGGTCAAGGCCGTCGTCGACAGACAAAACAACCTACACGTTAGAAAACGGTGAAGAGCTGACACTAACACCCGGTAATACTTGGATAGCTGTACATCCGAATACAAAAGAAGTTGTAACCACATATGCAGACGGCACAGAAGTTTCGTCTCACGCATAAAAAGCATAATAATAAGCTACCTTTGAAATTTTTTCGAGGGTAGTTTTTTTATGCGAATATTTTGGGTGAATAGATATGTAAAAAGTTAAAAAAGGCTTAAAGCACAGCCTTTAGCTTTATTTTATTGAAGAGCAACTTGCAGATTATGCCTATGAAAAAACCGCTTATTGTTCCGCTTATTATTAAAAAGGGCAGGTAGTAAAAAACTTGGGGGGTAGAGGTCAACAGCATTGCCACAAAAAGTTGTGCAAGGTTGTGCGTTAGGCCGCCCGCTACGCTTACCTTAATTACCGATATTTTTTTATACAAGATAAACATTATGACTATGCTTAGTATGCCGCCGAAAACAGAAAAAGTAAACATGGTAATGTTTCCCGAAAAAACTGCGGTAAGCAGGCATCTCAGTATGCAGATAACAAGCGAATACGAGAGGCCTAAATAGTATAGGGCAAACAAAGAAACGATGTTTGCAAGGCCGAGTTTTAACCCCGGAAGAACGGGAAACAATGAAGAGATGGAAGAATCTATCAGCGAGAGTGCAAGTGCAACTGCGCACAAAATTGCAGAGAGCACAATTTTTTTTGTATTGTTATCCGGCAATCGCATCTATCTCACCGCCTTCTCCGATTATGGTAGCACTGACATGGTTGGGCGCACAAACAAGCGAACTGCCCACCGCCGAGATTTCTCCGCTTTTTTCGCATTGGTGGTTGGGGCAGTTTGTGTGAATCACCCGTATTGCTCCGTCAGAAATTTCAAACGTGTTTGTATATTCGCCCTGCACGCTAAACTGCGTGTTTTCGGCAAGCGAATATGAAGCTATCTTTGCACCGTCTTGTTTTATTACAACTGTTGTGCCCGTAGGAGAAAAGGCAAGAACAGACCATATGATAATGCCGATAACAATAAACATTACAGCAAAAATTATGTCGCTTTTTAAAACAAGCCTATCTTTCATAAGAAGAGTCCTCTAAGGTGAATGTGTAGGGGAAAGAATCCGTTAGGAAAATTTCTTTGTCTTGTGTTATGAACAATGCGTTCAAACCGTTTTCGTTTGCATAAGAAAGCCCTTCGTTAAGCCCCATAACAAAAAGTGCGGTAGAATATATGTCGGTAATTAACCCGGATTCGTCTACAACCACAACCGATGCCAAATTGTTGTCGGTGGGGCGGAGGGTTTTTGGGTCTATAACATGATGATAAAACACACCGTCTTGTGTGAAGTTTTGTTCGTATGTTCCGGTGGTGGACACGCAAACGTCTTGCACCTGCAACGTGCCTAAATAATCGTCGGAATTTAAAAATGGGTCTCTCACGCCAATTGTCCATAAATTGCCGTCCGGGCGTGTTCCTTTGGCGTATACAGAACCTCCTAAGGTGTATATGGCAGAAGAAACATCTGATTCAATCGTGTTTTGCCTAAGCAAATCAAGGGCGTAGCCCTTTGCCGCACCGCCAAAATCTATGGTTGCGCCGTTTGAGACGACCGTGTTTCCATCTGTAGAAATCTTTTCGTAGTCGGTGGTTTTAACTAAATCCGAAAGTTCTTGATCGGAAGGAACTTTTTGTGTGTCTGTACCAAAACCCCAAGCGTCTTTTACCGAGCCTAAGGCAGGGTTAAAGGCACCGTTTGTTTTTTCTGCCGCCAAAATACATTGTTCAAGCAAGTAGGCGGTGTGTTCAGAAACGGTTACGGGAGATGAGGGTGAATTGTTTAGGGTGTGCACCTCGCTGTTTTCTATTGTTCGTGAAACTTCTTTTTCAAGTTCGTATAAGGAGGCGCTGTTTTTTTCTGCAAGTGAAACGTCGTCGCCGTAAATTTGCTGGGTGAAAAAAGTGTTCATAACAAACGATTCGTTCGTAAGTGGTTCTTTTGCGCAACCAAAGAAGGTGAAAAAGCATAACAAAACAATACAAAGCGTGGCTTTTTTCATCTGAATGCTATCGCCAGCACGACGGCGGCGACCCCTCCGAATATTAAATAAATGAGTAATCTCTTAATTCCTAATTTCATATTAGCATTATAACATATAATAGCATTGATA
>CAYJNC010000155.1:0-4956 GCA_964371185.1 uncultured Christensenellaceae bacterium | reverse complement strand
AGACATAATGGTAAATGGTGTAATTACCGACGTTTATCCGAAAGAAAAAAATTCATATTTGCCAATAGCCCATGCTTTTTATGGCTCGGGTGCGATGATAGCCCCTTTGTTTGTGACAGCTGTTGTAAACCCTGAAATTATTTCTTCGTTTGCACAACCTTTCCTTATAATTGGAATAGCAAGTGCCGCAGTTGCGATAATATTTTTTATAAGCGGTAAAAAAATTATGCCTACAACGCCATATAAAGACATGGAAGAGCAAAAGCTTCATGCGCGAAAAAACCCGGGAGAAATTTTTAAAACAAAAAAAGCTTGGTTTTTTTTGATAGCCGGAATATTGTATTTCTCTTTTCAAATAGGAATAGCGAGTTGGTTGCCGACTTTTTGTATTGAAGAGGCCGGAATATCTTTTGAAAGTGCCGGTTTAATGTTGACAGCATTTTTTGGCGGCGCACTCGTCATGCGGTTTGCCGGTGCGTTAATACTTAAAAAGATTTCCGAAAAAATTGTGTTCAGTGTTTTTGGCTTATGTGCGGCAGTTTTGATGGTTATAGCATTGTTATTAAATCAATACCCCGCAATTATGACAGTACTCGTTATTTTAAGCGGCTTTTTACAAGGTTCTTGTGTGGTGGCTTTGGTGCTAATGTGCTGTAATGCCTTTCCAAAACGCACGGCCTCTGCCTCTGCAATTGTGGTTATCGCCGTTAATATCAGTGCATTAAGTGCTCCGTTGTTAATTGGTGCCATGGCGGAATTTACCGGTTTTTTAATGCCGTTGCTTATGATATGCGGTTTTTTGATGTTGGCATCAATAATAATTCTAATAGTTCAAAGAGAAAAACAACCGTATAAAATAAACTAAATTAAAAAAACAACCCGAAAATTTATAATCGGGTTGTTTTATATTTGTAATTGTTGATTTAGGCTTCTTTTCTGCTACGTGAGCGCAAACGTGTAACCTGGTTGCTATTGTTGTTATCAGAAGAATCGCTCTCGCCTATTAAGTGTAGCAAGAATGGGGGAGTAAGGCTAAATGTTAAGGCTGATTCTTTTGAAATCAAGCCCTTTTTGTATATTTCCGCAATGCTTGCGTCCATGCTTATCATACCGTCTTCGGTTGATGATTGTATGATAGAGTTTATTTGGTGGGTTCGACCGTCACGAATCAGTGTTCTTATGGCGGTGTTACAGTGCATGACTTCGAATGCGGGCATAAGTTTGCCGTCGTTTGTTGGTATAAGCTGTTGGCAAACAACCGTTTGCAATACCATCGAAAGTTGCATCCTTATTTGGTTTTGTTGATTATGTGGGAAACTGTCTACCAAACGGTCTATTGCATTTGCGGCACCTAAGGTATGCAAGGCAGAAAAAACCAAATGGCCGGTTTCTGCCGCCGTAAGCGCTATTTTAATGGTCTCCTCGTCACGCAACTCGCCGATTAAAATTACGTCCGGGCTTTGTCTTAATGCCGCACGAAGTGCGGTAGGGTAGTTGTCGGTATCTAAAGAGATTTCTCTCTGTGTGATAATTCCCGATTTGTGCCCGTGCAAATATTCTATAGGGTCTTCTAAGGTGATAATATGGGCGTGGCGTGTTTTGTTTATTTCGTCTAAGATACAAGTAAGGGTTGTCGTTTTACCACTGCTTGAAGAACCTGTTACAAGCACTAACCCTCTTTGTTGTTCCGATAATTTAACTATTTCGCCGGGTATGTGCATGTCTTCGGGGTTTGGAAGTGAGAACGCAACTACACGAATAACGGCTGCGCAAGAACCACGCTGACGATATGCACTTATACGAAAACGAGCGACCCCACGCACGGCGAACGAAAAATCGTCGTCGCCACGAGATAAAAACATCTGTGGATCTCTATTTGCCATCTCATAAACGAGCATAATATATTTTTCTGTATCTCCCGGTAACAACATATGCCCTGAATTTACCGTGTCTATGCGGTGGTTAACCTTATAGCTGATAGGCCGCCCCGCAACAAAAAATATGTCTATTGCTCCGTCCTCAACCATCTCTTTAAGGAGTTCTTTTAATATGTCTATTGTTATTTCGGTTTTAACGTTTTCTTGCATTCTAAATTTTCCTCACTTTCACATTAAATTGCAACAGTCTGCCATGCTAAACGCTCGATAGGGTAGGGAGCAGAGTCTGATATGCCTATTTTTATTTGTAATTCTTTTTTATCTGTAATGGGAACGATATATGAGTAAACAGTTCCTTCATAATTTTCGCTTAAAACTGTGTATCCGGCGTTTGAAATAATTTGGTCGCGTTCTTCCGGCGGAGATTCCTTATATAAGGTGTGCAAAGCGGCAAGCATATTTTCCGCCGTAGAATCTGCACTGTAATAGTCACTTACAGATTCGGCGGTACGTTCTGACAACAAACTGTCTGAATTTGCACCGGATAATATGAGGAAAGAAAAAGAAGTAAGCACGAGCACTGTGAAAAACATAATCAAAGATACTATGCCGGTTGCTATGACGGGTTTATTGCCTTCGTAACTGTATGATTCTATGTGTTGTTGTCTCAATCTGCCTCTCCTTCCAAATACTTATTTACTTCTAAGAGATATATTTCTTCGTTGTCTGTTAAATCTTCCGCCAAAATATTTGCGGTCAGTATGCCGTTTTGTGTGTTCGTGGTTATCTTAATGGAAAACGCACTGTCCTCGGATGAAGTTTTATTCCATTCTTCGTCGTAATATATGTATAACGCTTCTCCTACTTTTGTTGCACCTAAAGCGTTTATTATTAGTTCGGTGTTATCGCCTATGCTTTTTATTGTTTCTGCGGCATTCTGAGATTCTAAGGTGGCGACGGAAAGCTCTCTGCTGTTCTCGTTTTGCAAATAACCGCTTACAAACAAATTCAGACAAACAGCCGCCGAAAGGGCGAAAATCAAACAGTTAACAACGAGTTCTATTAAAAAATATCGGGTCTTAGACCTATCACTCAATGCTAAATTCCCCCTTTAAGTTGTGCATTCTAAGTATACTTGAGAATTATATTCTTCGTTATCAACGTCTGTGATACTAATGTGTAGCAAATTATTACGGTCTATCTCAAAATCAACTTCTGACACAAGCATAATGTTCTGTCCGATTCCGGGTGGTATGGTTGTGTCTTCGGGCACAAATACTTCCGATAAATAACCATCTTCTACGTATATCCAAGTTTCGTAAACGTCACCGTCGATTTCTTCGGGTAAAACCAATGCGGCAGAACCGTTTAGGGTATCTGTCCTGACACCGCCGGCTTTTTCGTTTTGACGGGTTTTTTCCGATAAGTATAAAACAGAGGTACGCAAGTTATAGTTGCTTTCGGAAGAACTGATGGTTGTGCTGTATATGTTTGCACCTATAACTATCAAGAAAAGGGAAGCTAAGGTATATAGCCCAAACAAACTAAATACAAAAAATATGTCCATAGTTGATTTTTTAGCCTGTTGCATATATAAATAAACTCCTTTACTTAAGCTTCGTTGCCGATGAAGAACACTCTAATTTGGGGCAGTAAGTTGCTGCCTAAACTGTTGTAGTGGATTACATAGTTTTCGCTGTCGTAAAACAATCCGTAATCTTCGACTAAGTATTCTAAATCGGAAGGGTAACTTCCTTCGACCGCATAGCACTGAACGGCACTTCTTCTTACAGCCGCCTCAATTAACTCTAATTGTTGATCGGAGACATTGTTAGAAACAAAGCTAACCCCCGCATTAAAGAGAACTATAACGCCACCGAATAATATTAACATCCAGAACAAGCCGTTTTTTAATAGAGATTTCAAACGTTCTGCAAAACTCAAAAGAAATACCTCCTATGGTTTACATACCGGTTAATATACCGGTAAGAGGTAGCATTACCGACAGCATTACCATGCCGACGGTTACACACAACACGGCAACAAGTGCCGGCTCTAAGATAGACAAAAGTTTTTGTGTGTATTTTTGAGCTTCGTTGTAGCATCGATCCGCAATTGACGAAAACATGTCTTGTGACGTTCCGCTGCGCATACCGGCAACTAACATTCCGTTGTATTCTGCCTTGAATATATTGCTTTTAACAATTGCATCTGTTAGGCTGCTACCGCTTTGAAAGTTTTTTATGATAGTGGTAATATAGTCTCTCGCTTTTTTGTTTTCGGATATGAGCAAAGAAAACTCAAGCGAGTTAAAGGTGTCTAAGCCACTGCTGATCATAAGACTCATCGCAAAAGAAAAACGGTTGCCCATTTCTGCCGCAAACAGACGTTTTGTGAGCGGAAAAGTAGCATATATCTTACCAATAAGATTTTTGCCTGCGCTTGTTGCACGCAGGATAAGGAAAAATGCGATTACCGCAACTAAAATTACGAGTATGATAATCGTGTTTTCGTTTAAGTTTTGGCCGGTGTTCAATAGAAATTGCGAAACAGGGTTGAGTGCCAAGCCGAGTTGGTTGAAAACCTGTTCAAAAACCGGCATTACCTGAACGAGCAATACAAAAATAACAGTCAAAACCATCGCAGACATGCCGAGAGGGTATAGGAGCGATGAACGAATGTTCTGAGCCAATTTATCTTTGTTTTTGTAGTATTCGGCAAGGGCTGCCGAAACCTCTTGTGTGCGTCCGGTTTGTTCGCCTACTTCTATCATGCCGAGGGCATAATCCGGAAAACCACCACAGTTTTCCATTGCGGTAGACAGAAATTTTCCGCCGGCAACAGAGATGAAAATATTTGATAAAATTTCCTGATCCTTAGCATTTGACGGGTGATCTTTCATGATTGAAAGACTTTCCCATGTCGCAATACCGTTGCCGGAGAAGACCGACAGTTGTTCAAAGAAATTTGCTAATTGTGCCGAAGTCAATTGCTTTGGTTTTTTCGATGAATTGAAGGAAGTTCTTCTTTGCCTTTGCATAAAGGATTCTCCTGTTTAGTCTGACTTATTATGAAATTA
>CAYJNC010000154.1:0-4957 GCA_964371185.1 uncultured Christensenellaceae bacterium | reverse complement strand
ATGAGGGCAAAGGGGAAGACATTGAAATTATCAAGCTTAACGGTAGCATAGAACTCGCTCCCATACTAGATTTAAGCGATGTTATTGTAGACATAGTAGAAAGCGGAGACACCATTCGTGAGAATGGCTTGAGCATATTAGAAGACGTTTGTGATGTGTCGGCACGTTTGGTGGTAAACCAAGTAAGCCTAAAAACAAAATCGGCGATTATTTCACCGTTGATAGACAAAATGAGGACTGTTTTGGAGGATAGGAAAAATGCTTAAGGTGTTACGTAGTGGTGAGACCGACATAATTAAAAAAAGGTTGCTTGACAGGGCGGGATCAGACTATACAGAGCAACAAAAAACGGTAGACGGAATATTACAAGACATTAAAGAAAACCAAGACGAAGCCTTGTTTAAGTATATTCGTACTTTCGATAAATTTGAGGTAGATGAAAATAACATTTTGGTTTCCGAAAAGGAAATAGAAGACGCATACAAAGAAGTTTCGGATGAGCTTATAGAAATAATGAAAGAAGCGGCCGAAAACATACGTGAATTTCATATGTGCCAGTTACGAGAAAACTGGTGGGTTAACAGGCCGGACGGCTCTAAAATCGGTCAGATGTACATACCTGTAAACAGTGCGGGTGTATATGTGCCGGGCGGCAAGGCGGCATATCCGTCAAGCGTTTTAATGAATATCATACCGGCGAAATGTGCGGGAGTAGAAAACATATACGTTGCTACACCGGCGGTCGGCGGAGAAGTTGCCCCCGTAACGATTGTTGCGGCTAAAATAGCGGGTGCCGACAAGATATATAAAATGGGTGGTGCACAGGCTGTAGGGGCATTTGCATACGGAACGCAAACAATTCCGATGGCCGACAAAATTACCGGCCCGGGAAACATATACGTGGCACTTGCAAAAAAATCTGTTTACGGACAAACGGGGATAGACATGATTGCAGGGCCGTCCGAGGTTTTGGTGATAGCCGATAAACATGCTAACCCAAAATATGTAGCCGCAGATTTTTTATCGCAAGCCGAACACGACGAGCTTGCGGCCTGCATATTAGTAACGGACAACGAAGAATTTGCGCTTGAAGTTAAAGAAGAGATTACGGCACAGACAAGTGTTTTGCCCAAAAAAGATATTGTAGAGCAATCTCTTAATAACTACGGAACAATAATTTTATGCGAGAACATGGAAGAATGTGTTATGGTTTCAAACAAAATAGCACCGGAACATTTGGAAATACTCACGAAAAACCCCGAGGAACTGCTTTTGAAAATTAAAAATGCGGGTTCGATTTTCTTGGGTGAATATTCTCCCGAACCTTTAGGAGATTATTTTGCCGGAACTAACCATGTTTTACCCACCGGAGGCACGGCAAGGTTTTCTTCGCCGTTGAATGTAGACGATTTTCAAAAAAAATCCGGTGTGATATACTATAATAAAGAAGGCTTTGAAAAAGTTGCCGACAAAGTGGCCGCTTTTGCAAGGTCGGAAGGCTTAGAAGCACATGCAAGAAGCATGACTATACGCATGGAGGAAGAAAAATAATGAGAGCAACCGATGTTAACAGAAAAACAAACGAGACAGAAATTAATTTGTCGTTAAATGTTGATGGGAGTGGGCAATATAGCATAGACACCGGCGTTGGTTTTTTTAATCATATGTTAGATTTGTTCGCAAAACATGCTCAGTTTGATTTGAATATTGAATGCAAGGGCGACATTCAGGTAGACGATCATCATACGGTAGAAGACATAGGCATTGCGCTTGGGACTGCCCTAAAAGATGCGCTCGGCAACAAAGAAAAAATTAAGCGCTATTCTACCCGGTTTGTTCCTATGGACGAGGCTTTGATATGCGTTAGCTTAGACATAAGCGGACGGCCGTATTTGGCGTACAATGTTGTGTTCGAGAGTTTGCAGACCGGCACGTTTGATGCCCAGTTATGCGAAGAGTTTTTCCGTGCGTTTGCAACGTGTGCAGGGATAACGTTGCACATTAACCTACAATACGGTAAAAATACTCATCACATAATCGAGGGCATATTCAAGGCTTGTGCAATGGCATTAAGAGAAGCGGTATTTATAGACGAAACCATAACCGGCGTGATGTCTACAAAAGGAGTTTTATGATAGCGATAATAGATTACGGCATGGGAAATTTGAGGAGCGTACAAAAGGCTTTTGAGTTTTTAGGATACGATGCCCGTATTACAGACGATAAGAACACATTAAGAGATGCCTCTCACCTTGTTTTACCGGGAGTAGGGGCAATTTCTGCCGCGCTCGATAGGATAGAAAAAAAGGGTTTAGACGACGAAATAAGAAAACAAGTTAAAACGGGCAAACCTTTTTTGGGTATTTGCTTGGGTATGCAGTTGTTGTTTAATAAGAGCTACGAAAACGGCGAATACGATTGTTTAAGCCTTATTAAAGGCGAGGTAGTTCCGTTTTCATTTGAAGATAAGAGCCTAAAAGTGCCGCATATGGGGTGGAATAAATTAAATGCGGAAAATAACCCCTTGTTTGCTGCAACGGACAAGGATATATATGTTTATTTTGTGCATTCTTATCATGCGGCAAACGTTGAAAAAGAAAATGTTATAGCAACGTGCGATTACGGCTACGAGTTTTGTTGTGCGGTTGCAAAGGATAATGTGTTCGGTATGCAGTTTCATCCGGAAAAAAGCGGTGAAACAGGGCTTGCAATGTTGAAAAAATTTGGAGGTTTAGTATGATAATTTACCCGGCAATAGATTTGGCCGACGGGCAGTGTGTGCGGTTGAAGCAAGGAGATATGGACAAAAGAACAATTTACGGTGATCCCGTTGAGATGGCAAAAAAATGGCAACAGCAAGGGGCAGAGTATTTGCATTTGGTAGACTTAAATGCGGCTTTCAAAGGTGAGTTTGTGAATAAAGAAGCGGTATGCGCAATTGTTAAGGCGCTTGATATACCCATACAACTCGGCGGAGGAGTTCGCAACAAAGACGACATAAAAATTCGTATCGAAGAGGTTGGTTTGTCTCGGGTGATTATCGGAACGGCTGCGGTTGAAAACCCCGATTTGGTCGAATGGGCTGTGGCGAAATACGGAGATAAAATTGCGGTTGGCATAGATGCAAAGGACGGCAATGTGGCAATAAAAGGCTGGGCGGCCGAAACAAAAATTTCTGCGGCAAACCTAATTTGCGACATGAACAAAATGGGTGTAGACACAATAATATACACCGACATTTCTAAAGATGGCATGATGAGCGGTCCTAATGTTGCCTCTACAAAAAAAATGGTAGAGGTTTCGAGCACAAAAATTATTGCTTCCGGAGGCATGAGTGTAATAGGTGACATTAGCGCAATCAAAGAAACGGGTGCAAGCGGTTGCATCATCGGAAAAGCTTTGTATGAAAATGCTTTTACGTTAGAAGAAGCACTTGCAATTTGAAAAGAGGAAAAAATGCTTACAAAAAGAATAATACCATGTCTTGACGTACATGACGGCAGGGTTGTTAAAGGGGTAAATTTTGTTAATTTGAAAGATGCCGGCGACCCTGTAGAGATAGCAAAAGAATATAACAGGCAGGGTGCCGACGAAATTACTTTTTTGGATATAACCGCATCTTCTGACAACAGGGGAATAATGGAAGATGTTGTCGCAAAAACCGCCGAACAGGTTTTTATACCGTTAACGGTAGGCGGGGGGATTCGTACGACCGATGATTTTAGAAGAATATTAAAATGCGGTGCCGATAAAATTTCAGTTAATTCGGCAGCAATTAAAAACCCTAACCTAATAAATGAAGCGGCAGAAAAATTCGGCAGTCAATGTGTTGTGGTTGCGATAGATGCAAAAAGAGCACCCGACGGAAGTTTTTTTGTCTACCTAAACGGAGGCAGAGTCAAGACTGAATTAAATGCGCTCGAATGGGCAATAGAGGCAGAAAAAAGAGGAGCGGGAGAAATTCTTCTGACCAGCATGGATGCCGACGGCACAAAGAACGGTTATGACTTAGATTTAACTTCGTTGATTGCAAAAAGTGTAAATATTCCTGTCATAGCTTCGGGTGGTGCAGGGAAATTAGAGCATTTTGCCGAGGTTGTTAAGCAGGCAGAGGCAAGTGCCGTTTTGGCGGCGTCGCTTTTCCACTATAAAGAGCTGACAATAAGGGAATTAAAAGAGTATATGGCTAAACAAAATATACCTGTGCGTATATAATAATTAGGAGGATATGTATTATGATAGTAGAAATAAAATATAACAAAGATGGTTTGGTACCGGCTATAGCACAAGATGCGGTTACCGGAAAAGTTTTGATGCAAGCGTACATGAACGAGGAAGCCGTAGAAAAGACGCTTGAAACAAAATATGTTCATTATTATTCAAGATCAAGAGATTGCCTATGGAAAAAAGGGGAGACTTCCGGACATTTGCAAAAATTGGTATCCTTTGCATTAGACTGCGATTGCGATTGTGTTTTAGTTCAAGTAGAGCAAACCGGACCTGCCTGCCATACCGGAACTAAAACTTGTTTCTTTAACGAGATAGAAAAAGATACAAGTGCTGTTTCCACAGAATTATTTTGTGACTTATATGATGTTGTGGCAGACAGAAAAACAAACCCCAAAGATGGCTCATACACAAACTATTTGTTTGAAAAGGGAATAGACAAGATTCTTAAAAAAGTGGGGGAAGAATGTGCAGAGGTAATAATTGCATCTAAAAATGAAGGAACCGAAGAATTAAAGTATGAAATTTCCGATCTTTTATATCATCTTATTGTATTGATGAACGAAAAAGGTTTGACATGGAAAGAAGTTTTGTGCGAACTTAACGGCAGAAGATAGGCCTTGTTATGGGTGTTTGTATGGTTTTATTCTTTATGCAAAAAAAAGCTAAAAAAAATTCAAAATAGTTGTTGACAAATTGGTTGAAAAGTTATAAACTATACGAGTGCCAA
>CAYJNC010000153.1:1191-4975 GCA_964371185.1 uncultured Christensenellaceae bacterium | reverse complement strand
CCGAGCAAAGTTGGTAGCGACTGACGAGTGTAAAGAAACCGCGTTTACAAGGTTTTAGCGAGATGGAGCGAGACTTTGACTCGGAAGAGGAAAAATAGCAGAGCGGTTGAGGGGTGATTATTAAATCGCCACGAATGTAGCGGCGCTTATTTTGACGAGGGTGCGGACGAAAAAAAGAGGCAATGCAACAAATGCAAAGCCTCTACATATATCACTTAATAAATCTTATTCGCAGCCGCAACCACCGTCTGCAACATACATTTGCATGGGGTAGGAGAGGTATTCAACAGGTTCTAACTGGTCTACCGTAACATAGCCGGCAGGTGCATTTATTATTGTTGGTATACGGTTAACAATTGTGGCACAAGTGTGCTCTACGGTAGCCGGTTTTTCAACATAGAAAGTTGTGTCCGGTTCGCCAATTATTTTCCAATCACACATATCACCATCAGTTTCGCCGTAAACCTTGCCTATGCACTGTGTTTCGATTACAGGTCCTTGGTGAGTTGTTGTTGTAACAACGGCACTCATACCTATGCAATTACCTTGTTTAATTGTTTCGCCCATAGTTTCCGAATATAAATCGGACTCGTAAAAATAAGGAACACTTTTTTGTGTTTGTGATTTAATTGTCCAACCCATTTTAGCGCACAAGGATTCATTAGAGTTCCAAACATAGCTTGGCTCTAAAACTTCCGGGTGAGCAAGTTGTTTTTCAAATTCGTCGGGGGTAAGGCCAACACCGTGTGCTTTTGCAAGCGCTAAGCCGTAATCTTCAACGTTGTAACTAACAGCACCTTCGATTTTCTTAATGTTATGAACACCGCCCGCTACACAACCTATCATGTTAATCCAATATATGTCTTGCATTCCGGCACCCACAACAGTGCAACCTGTCTCTTTTGCAAGTAAGTCTATTTTATTTGTTATAGAAGGCGCAGTTGTCCAAGGGTAAATTGCTTCTTCGCAAGTTGTAACAACATTTATGCCACGCAAAACGCATCTTTCGATATGTGAATACATATCACCCATAAAAGAGAAAAGGGTAAGTATGGCCATGTCCGGGTCGCATTCATCTAAAACAGCGTCCGCATCATCACGGATGGGAACGTTTAATTTAACGCCAAGTCCTGCCCATTCACCTACATCCATACCCACAATTTCGGGGTCAACATCAATTGCACCAACAATTTGTGCACCTTTTTCATACAGATAGCGAACTATGTACTTTGCCATTTTTCCGCAACCGTATTGTACGACACGAATTTTTTCGTTATACATCTTTTTTCTTTCCTTTCAATATTAAATTTATTAGTTTGTTATATTTTTATCATAACATAAATATTTTTTAAATCAATAGTTAAAAAGAAAATTTAAGTTCTGAATTTTGATGGAATGTTTGAGTATTGAGTATCTAAGTCACGGTTATAATATACCAATGTGTTTCTACCTGAATCTTTTGCTTTATACAGGGCTTTATCGGCATTTGAAATTAAGGACTCGTATTTGTTATCCATAATATCGGAAAATTGTGCAAACCCGCCGCTCATGGTTACAACTTTATATTCTGATTCTTGATGGGGTATATTTAATTCTTTAATGTTTGATATAAAATTATCAAGAAGTGGGTGTATTTCTTTTTCGTCCATATTCCAAAATGCAACTAAAAATTCTTCTCCTCCGAATCTGTATACACATATGTCTTTGTTTTCTTGTAACGATAACAAACAAGACGAAATCTTTCTTAGACATTCGTCTCCAACTTGATGACCGTAGGTGTCATTATATTTTTTAAAATAATCTATGTCTAACAAAGCAAATGCGCGAATTTTACGTATGTCAGCCGTTTTTTCGCTTAATGCCAAGTCTTCAAACAATTTTCTTCGGTTGGGTAGGCTTGTAAGTTGATCCGTATAAGCCTGTTTTCTTAAAGATTCTTTCATTTCAATGTTTTGCAGTGAAGCACGCCTCACAAAACTGCCCAACACAAGTGCAAGCGCAACTACTGTTAATGTATTCACTATTTCAGATGAAAACGTTTCTTTTGTCTTCAACAGATAGGCAAGAATAAGGTAGGTTGTGGTGGCGGATAAGGTGAAAATGTTAATTTTATAGCTGTGGTCTACAAAAATGGTTGTAAATATGAACACTACTATTAAAAATGTTACTGTAATTGTGTGGGGTGCTACATATACTCCGACTAAAATTGCATAGGCATAGGCAATAGACGAGACTAAGTATATAGCAATCATAGATTTTATGTTTTTGTTAAAGCTCAAATAAAGATAAACTATCAGACCTACTATAATAATAATTAAATATGCCCATTGCAACAACGAACCAAACCCGGCATATTCAAAAGTGTTAAACAAAATAGATACGACAAAACTTAGTGTAAGTATAACTACTATGCCAAGCGACATGAGCCTTGTAATATTCAAGTTTCTGTTGAGTATGAGGTTCTTATATTCGCCTATTATTCTCTTTTCATGTTGCGAGCCATTTATGGCAGTCGAAATAATATTCTTCATTATATTTCCTTGTGGTAGGGATGTTTATTCCATAATATCCTCGTTGGTACGAACTTTTTCTCGAATCCAAGCGAAGAAAGTTTCGTAATCACCGACCGTAAAGCCTTTTGTGTGTACCCTAACAATGGCTTTGTCCTTAAAAAACAAGTTTAAATACATGTTGGTTTCCGAAAATTTTTCTATGTCCGCATAAAAAAAACGAGGGCTTTCGTTTGGGTCAATAAGGTCTAAATGATCTTCATAGAAATTTATTATTCTTTTCCATGTTAAGGTGACCGGTTTGTATATTTTTTCGGGTGCTACCTGCTCTCTTACTTGCTTGTTGCGTATGGCAAACAAGCGAAACACGTACAAACCCGCCAAAGCCATACCGAAAACGGTAAACAAAGGGTTGTCTGTCAGCCACGCCATGGCAAAAATAACAGCGGCAACACCAAGACCGATTGTAGGCAAAAGATATTGCCGAGATTTATTATCCTTATTTTTTTTGTTGGTGTTCTTCCAAGAAGGGCGATAACTTTTTGCTCCTTCCACAGACACAATATATTTATTCTCAAATAGCAAATTTTCCTGAGTTTTTTGATCCATATAATATATGACCTTTCATGTGATATAGTTAATATTATAACTTATATACGTATAAATATCAAATTATTAGATGTAAAATAATATTTAAGTTTTGCTGCTGAAGGGAAGCTCTATATTAAAACCCATATTTCTTTTGGCAGAATGCAATTTTTACATTATTTGGGCTTGCTGATTAAGTCTTTTTTTCTTTTATGAATTTTATTGAAAAATGCGTTAGCGGTTTTTGACTCAAGGGGACTTGTGCCCGTGGGGGTTGCAGGTTGAAACCCTACGGTGCTAAATTTAAAAGCACAAAAAAGAAAGCCCGAAGGCTTTCTTTAATTGTATAACTAATGTTAGTTGAGCAATGACAATACGTTTTGAGGAAGCGCATTTGCCTGTGCCAACATAGCTGTAGAAGCTTGTGACAAGATGTTGCTCTTTGTGAACTTAGTCATTTCTGAAGCGATATCAACGTCGCGGATTCTGCTTTCTGCAGCCGTTAAGTTTTCTGTAGAAACGCTTAAGTTAGAGATTTTGTGATCAAGACGGTTTTGCATAGCACCGAGTTTAGCACGAAGGTCTGAAACTGTGTCGATAGCTGCACGAGTAGCAGTGATAGCTTCGCCTGCTGAGTCTTGAGTATCAATGCTTGTAGCGTCTAAGTTAAGACCTGCAGTGTTCAT
>CAYJNC010000153.1:0-1181 GCA_964371185.1 uncultured Christensenellaceae bacterium | reverse complement strand
TGAGAGTGCTAACTGCTCGTCTTCTAATGCACCAACTTGGATACGAACTGCATTGTAGCTTGCCGGATCCTCAACACGAGGTTCAAAACCACTAACATCTACTGTGTGGTCAACTATAATAGCATTACCTTTAGCAGAAACACCTTCTAAAGCATCAAACCTGTCTGTAGCATCAAGCGGATTTTCAAGACCGAGGAAAATATCGTTTACTGTATCGCCTGTCTTAAATTCGTAAGTATACTCTGTCCAATCACCTGCTGTATTATAAGTTGCTACGGAAATTGTGTCTCCGTCCTTTAATTTTACAGGGTCAAACTCTATTGTAGATTTTTCAGATGCTGCGGGAACGGCTGCAGTATAGGTTGCTGTCATGTCGCTATCAGCGGCTATGCCGGTAACGGTTACAGTACCGTCTGCATTGTCAAAGGCAACCGTGTATTTGGTATCGTCAATGGGTGTTAGCGCAGTGTCAACGAGTGCTGCGGCAAGATTTTGAGCAGTACTGCTCGCTGTCCACTCAATAGCCTGATTTGTGCTACCCGGTGCAACTCCTTCGCCCGGTTTTACCAATTCATAAGTGTTTCCACCAACCGTGAATGTATCGCCGACACGGAAATTTGTGTCGTTGATTTTAAGTTCTACAGTCGGGTCGGGAGTTTCACTTATTGTTATAGCTGCTCCTGTCATTGCGGTTGCAAATGGGTCTATGCGTGGACCGGCGATATCTGTTGCAGTGATTTCAAAAACTTCTGTTCCTGCAGCGAAAGTATATTTATCCAATAATTGATCGGTACTGTCGTTTAATGCTGTAACTAAGGCAGTACGACTTGCAGCGGCATCAACACCTGCTGTGAAAGTTACTTCAGCACCGGCGAAAGAAACGGTGTAGTTTTTACCTTCTCTTAAGCCATTAAGCTCTGCTTCGGTACCTAAAGTTAAATCGTAAACTGCAGCATCAGCAGCCGTACCGGCTGTACCTACAGCAATTGTTGAACCGGTAGTAGTTACCGGTACGCCTGTACCACCCGATGTGTTGGAGATGAACAATCCGTCGAGAGAATCACCTGAAATAGCTTCGGTAGAAACGTTGATACCCGATGTAGCAGCACTTCTTTGTGCACCTTCATATGAAAGTGAACCGTCGAGTATTTTCATGTTGTTGAATGTTGTTTGTTCAGCAA
>CAYJNC010000152.1:901-4989 GCA_964371185.1 uncultured Christensenellaceae bacterium | reverse complement strand
CGCATAATAAAGGAACTTAACAAAGAAGGTACTACAATAATTATGATTACTCACAACTTACAAGAAGCTATAGACGATGCAAATTATGTTCTATGCTTAGACAGGTGTGGGGTTAATTGCCATACTAAAGATGCGTATGAGCAGATGGAGGCATAATGGAAATTTTTAATACACTTGCAGAATACTTGTCTTATCCGTTTGTTATATACGCGCTGATTGTAGGCATTTTGGTTGCTCTTTGCTCTTCTTTGTTGGGGGCGACACTTGTGCTCAAAAGGCTTTCATACATCGGAGACGGCCTATCGCACATTGCATTTGGTGCAATAGCCATTGCTTCTGTGTTGAAACTTACAAATCAGGATGCTTTGGTATTTCCTATCACTGCAATTGCGGCCGTATTGTTGTTGAGAATAGGAAATAATTCAAAAATCAACGGCGATGCGGCAATAGAGATGATGTCTGTCGGATCGCTTGCCGTGGGTTATCTTTTGCTAAACATTTTCCCCGTGTCAACGAACCTGGCAGGGGATGTTTGCACAACATTATTCGGCTCAACTTCAATACTAACGCTAAACCAAGACGATGTTATAACAAGTTTGGTGCTTTCGGGAATAGTCGTAAGCATATTCATAATTTTTTACAACAAAATTTTTGCCGTCACATTCGACGAAAACTTTGCCAAGGCAAGCGGCATTAAAACCGAACTGTACAACCTGCTTATTGCCGTCACAATAGCCGCGGTAATTGTTGTGGCGATGAACCTTGTCGGCTCTTTGCTTATCAGCGCGCTTGTAGTTTTTCCGGCATTATCTTCAATGAGGTTGTTTAGGAATTTCAAATCGGTTATAATATCTTCTGTAGTTCTTTCTGTTGCTTGTGCATTATTGGGAATGCTTGTTTCCATCATACACGGAACTCCGGTTGGAAGTACGATAGTAGTGGCTAACATTATAGCTTTTGCATTTGCGTGCATTATCTCAAAAACAAGGAGAGTTCCGGCATGAAAAAAATATTTTTATTATCGTTTACCATATTATTATTATTTGCAGGTTGCAGTGTGACGGAAGAGGAAGAACAAAAACTTGTGGCTGTTCCATACACAGACGAGGAGTTGGCAGCCGGCTTAGAAACTTTAGCTGATATAGACACAAGTGTAGATTACGATTTAACAGCCATGAGTGCTACAATGATATACGCACAGGTTTATAACGTTATGACCGCCCCGTCAGACTATGTGGGGAAGAGCTTTAAAATAAGCGGTACTTATGAAGAATATGCGGACGGAGAGCTTAAAGCTATAGTCATCTACGATGCGCTTGCATGTTGTGCGCAGGGACTCGAAATTAGATTTCCGGAAAATATAACTCCACCCGAGCCGGGAGAAAATATACTGATAAAAGGTGTAGCCGACGTTTTTGAATATGATGGTGTAGAATATTGTTATATTCAATTGGAAGAATTAACCATACTACCTTAAAATGTGTCACCGTTGAAGCAAAACAAATGCTTTAATAGTTTGGTATTTTTGTTCGTTGTAGGTGTCTTATATTTTTATTTTGCATAACAAGATAGCCCCAAAAAGGACGAAGTTTTTTTGTTTCGTCTTTTTTTTATTTCATATTATTGCAAAAACTTTCAAATCATTATATCATAAATGTATAAATGAAAAAGGGGATAACATCAAGCAGTTTTGCTAATTATAACAAGGCATATAAAATTATTATAATTTTAATCGAGCATTATAAAAAACATATGCTATTTAATATTTTAAACTGTGCATTATATATAACATAAAAGCAAATAGTTTGTTGTTTTTCTGAAAAGCAGAAATCGGAGGAACAAAATGGAATTTAGAGAGATAGGCACTACAGGGATGAAAGCAAGCGTACTTGGCATGGGAGCCGAACATTTAGACGGTAAACCATATGATATAGTGGAACGCACAATCCATGCCGCCATAGACAACGGCATAAATATAATGGATGTTTTCATGCCGGGCGAAGAAATAAGAAGGAATATAGGCAAGGCGTTAAAAGGCAAAAGAGATAAAATGATGTTGCAAGGTCATATATGTTCTGTCGATTTAAACGACAAATACGACATGAGCAGAGATTTAGACATTTGCAAACGATATTTTGAAGATTTATTGCGTTTTTTAGACACAGATTATATAGATTTTGGAATGATGTTTTTCATGGATTCAGACGAGATTGTCGACCAAATGATTGAAAATGGCATAATAGACTATATTAAAGACTTGAAAAAACAAGGTGTGATTAGAGCAATAGGTGCCAGCTCTCACCATGCGAAAATTGCAAGGCGACTTGTTGAAATGGGGGATATAGATCTTCTCATGTTCAGCATTAACGCCGCATACGACCTCACATCAGCAACGGTAGACATTGTTCAAGAATTTGATTTTAATTCAAAGATAGATCCCTCGCGAATGGATTTATATAAGTTATGCGTACAAAACAATGTCAGCATAACAGTTATGAAAGCTTTATGTGCGGGTAAATTGCTCAGCGCAGAGTTGTCGCCGTTTAAACAGGCCATGACACCCGGCCAATGCGTACACTATGCACTCACACGTCCGGCCGTTGCCAGTGTTTTGGTGGGGTATTCTCAGCCTGAGCACGTTGCCGAAGCAATGAAATATTTCGACATGACAGAAGAAGAAAAAGACTATTCGGCTATCATAAACGCAAATCACGCAGACATAAAAGGCAGTTGCGTATTTTGCAGCCATTGCCAACCATGTCCTATGGATATAGACATTGCATCGGTGAATAAATATTTAGACATAGCACTTCTTGATAAAAATAACATTTCCGAAACAATTAAAAAACATTACGAGTGCTTGGGCGCACATGGTTCAAGTTGCATTGCTTGTGGCAGTTGCGAACAAAAATGTCCTTTTTTTGTACCCATAATAGACAACATGGCAAAGGCGGCAGAGCTTTTCGGCAAATAAATAATATTATTCAAACGTAAAATCCGCAACTACCATAAAATACGGTTGCGGATTTTTTTACGCATATATAAAGCTATTTCAATACCGGCAAAATTGTTATTGTAAACAATTTTTAATTAAATATTATTCTCCTGTCTTTGGAGATGTAAAATCTTTTCTGACAATCAAGAATGTTTCTACCGAACCGTCTGTCGGAAGTTTCATTGTTCCTAATGGAGTGGTTTCAAGTTGATGGCCGATGTATGTGAGGCCAAGTGCATTCATGCTGAATACATCGTAATTGCTTGAAGAATGCAAGTTAATTTCCGATAACCCATAAAGAGCATTGTGTTTAGAAAAATCTAAAACCCATGAATCTGCGTTAGCCGGATTTTGAGTTAAAATATTTGCAAAATTGAATTCGCTTGAAACCGTGGTTGTGCCTAAAGCGTTTTTAAGCATTGTTGAATTGTACTCAACCGAAACCCTGCTTCCACCATTCAAGTTATGTTCAAGCATAAGATTTCCGTTGCCCGCCATAAGAGACTGCATTAATGACTTGTCCGCAGTATGAATGGTTTCGGGGGTGAGCCTCAAGTGGTATACTTCGTTTGAACTCAATGTGGGGAGGTGGCTTTTTAACCAAGAAATTTGGTTGTTAGCGCTAACGGTTGCCGCCGATAAACTAACGGTTGAAGTTAGCTCCGGTCGGTATACATGAGGGGAATAGGTAGAACCGTAAAAGTTGTTGGTCGGTGTTACCGTATCAAACGAATAATGGTGGTAGTGTTTGTCGTCTATTTCAACGTTGTGCACTGTTGGTTCTAAACCGTTTGTATTCATATAAAGAAAAATATAATCAAGTTTAAAACCGTCAAATGTGCCCGAAAGTATACCGCCGACGGCGGATTTCGCTATTGAAACATATTGCGGAATATATTCATACATATAATCTTCTCTACCCATGTTATAAGCGTGCGTGCCACTATATAGACTCATATGGTGAAAACTTGGCAAGTTTTGAATCGGCTGACCGTTTATATCTGTTCCGTTGAAAAGCGCTATCAACTGAGCAAAAGAAGTTGAGTTATTGTCATCTGAAAGCTTATACTCCAATTTATATTCGTCGGTAGCG
>CAYJNC010000152.1:0-891 GCA_964371185.1 uncultured Christensenellaceae bacterium | reverse complement strand
CATTGTAGTTTGGTACATTGCGTAGGTGTCGTGTACGTTGTCTCCTGTTATGTTGCAATATTCAAACACAACCGGAATATTTCCTAAATAGTCACCCACAAGGTCGAAATTTACATCGCAATTGTTTAAATAGAAAGCAACGTCTTCAGTTCCTGTGTGCTGTTGAACTGCAAAATAGTTGTTACCCGTATTAACAAACTCAAGTGTTAGGTTGGTAATTTCAAAGTTTTCGTGTGTTACAAGCTGTTCGGTGTTGTACGATTGAACACGAAGTTTGTTGCTTTTGCTGTCCGAAAATATGCTTAGGTTTGCGTTTTGTGCCGAATAGATCGGGTTACACTTATTTCCCTGAATGTTAACATCACCCACTATTCTTAATTGGGCATTTTTTCCCATGGCGGCAATTATGTAATCGTTAGAATTATCGTTTTGAATGTTTATGCCGTTTAACGTCAGGTGGGAATTCTCGTTTATTTCTATTTTTATGTCGTGTAGGGGTAAGTTGCTGGTCATGCTAACCAAACCGTTTACAACTATTGTTTGTTGGGTGAAAATGTATGAATTAATGTTGGAAAAATCAATAGATTCACCGTCGTTTAACACAAAAGTGTTGGGAATTTGCTCGGGCTCTGTTGGGCGATAAACACCGTTTGCATCTTTTGGTATGCTTGAAGAATCTGTCGTTTTCGGCAGATACACCGGCATAATATTTGTGGAATTGACAGACACATTGTTGCCGAGTGTATTAAAATACATGCTTTGTTCTACAAAATTGCCGTCTGTGGCAAAGTCTAAGTAGAACGAACTGCCATTTAAACCTTCGCTCTGCGTAAAATCGCCTCCTTTAGCGTGTTCCTTATCTGTAGAAGAAAACTCTGTATTAAGGGTGAA
>CAYJNC010000151.1:262-5033 GCA_964371185.1 uncultured Christensenellaceae bacterium | reverse complement strand
GTTGTGGTCTGTTCCGCAAGGTGTGTTGCTTGTTGAAATATTAGAAGGCGGGCCGGCAGAAGCTGCGGGATTGAGAATCAATGATGTTATAGTAGAGTTAGACGGCGTAGACTTGACGACGGGTGCGGAAATTCCGTCTTTCGATGACAAGCAGGCGGGCGATACTATAAGCGCGGTTGTATGGAGATCGGGTCAAGAGTATCAGGTGGAAATAGAACTTGTTAACCTAAACGAGTTGACTTTGGGATAAACATAACAAAAATAATTAGTTAATATTAGAAAGAAGGTAGGCGGTTTTAACGCCTGCCTTTTTTGCATATAACTTGTATGAATAACCTCTCGTTAAATACTGTAGCAAGTGAAAAAATCACGAATATTTATATAATAGTAATTATTTTTATATTTTCATATTGCAATATCAAATATTATTGTTATAATTATACGTAAACAACAGCATAGTTTATATAATTTGTTCTTTTGCATACAAGATTACAGGTTAGTTCATACTCATAACATATTTTCATCATATTTTCATCAACAAGAACGAATTAATAAAAGGGAAGACTTACAAAGTACTAAGTAGTAAAAGGGGATTTATTATGTTTAGCAAGAAATTAGTTTGTGTAGTAATGGCGCTTTTTTTATTGACGGCTTTTTTGCCTGTGTCCGGTGTGTTGGCACAAGATAATGTCGATGATGATGTCATTCGGGTCGGATATATTCCCGGAGATGATATGGTAGAAAATATCAACAACATAGGCAGCGAGGGCTATGGATACGAGATATTAAAAAAAGTTGAAGAGGTTAGCGACCTTAGGTTTGAGTTTGTCGAATTAGAGGGTAGCCTTTTTGACGGCCTTGATAATGGCACTGTCGATGTTATGGGGTTATATTTTGACACCCCCGAGCGCAGAGAAAAGTATTTATACATGGATACACCTCTTAATGCAGTAAGTGCCGCCTTGATGGTGCGAAATGAAGAAGAATTTCCTTTTGCTAACCCGCAGGATATAGACAAAAAGACGGTTGCAACATATGAAGGTAACCTTGCTAATGCATATTTAGACGAATTTCTTGCAGAGAACAATATTTCCGTCGAATATAAAGTCGGCGACTTTAGTACCTATATGCAGCAAGATGCAGATTTATATCTAATGTATTCGAGCAATAACAGTACGGTAGATTATACTACGGTTCTAAACTTGGTCAAAAGAAATACATATCTAATATCTAACTATGGCAACGAAAAAATGCTATCCGAGATAAACGATGCGGTTATGGAAATCATAATAAATGAAGGTGATTACTTTGAAGAGCTGTCTCAAAAATATTATGTCGGCCATTTTCGTGCGTTTCATCGCAACTTAACGGTAGACGAGCTCGAAATGCTAAGATCACGTCCGCTTACGGTTGCATACGAAATTAACCATAGCCCATTTACCTTTCAGAATTCATCCGGAGATCCCGACGGGGCGGTGGTAGACTTGATGAACACGCTTGTAGAAATGTATGGCTTTGAAGTAATATATCTGCCATACAGCACTCAAGATCCGTCAACTTATCCGGAACACAGTGACCTGATAATATCTGCAATTGGCGATAAGGAAACGTATATGAACGAATATACACGTACGGAGAGCTATTATCATATGCAGATGATAGGAATGGTACCAAGTGAAATAGCAATCGCCAGTACGACAACCGAGGACATCAGAGAAGCGTCTGAAAAAGTTGGTGTAATAGACTATTTGAACGCGAATTTTGACGTGTTTAAAGATAATGTTGAGAATGAACTTGTTTATTTTAGTTCGTTCTATGACTTGCTTGATGCCTATGAGAAAGGCGACGTAGACATGGCTGTCTTTACCGAGAGTGGTATAACCTATGCAAATTCTTTTCTTAATAATATGGATAATTACACATATTCAACAGATTTTATTCTTGACTATTATTTTGGCATTGAAAACAGTATTGCAGATGAATATATACCTCTGTTTAATGTCATGTTAGACAATATTTCCAACAATGAATACGAAGAAATTTTAATAGCGAATACTTCAACATTTTTCTACGAAGATACTTTACTTGATGTGATATTAAAAAATGCTAATTTTATTGTTTTTATCGCCGTTGTTGTGATTATGGGAATTGCTTTTTACGGATATAAACAACAAAAAAGCAAAAAGGAGGAAATAACGCTTGCCTATAACACAGACGTTGTGACGGGGCTTATGGCATTGCATATGTTTGATGATAAAGTCGGTATGGTTTTAAAAAGTGCGCTCCCGAGTGAATATGAATTGATTTCAATGGACATAGACATGTTTAGGACAATCAATTCCCACTACAGTACAGAAAAGGGTACGAATACCATTAAAGCTTTGGCAAATGTTCTAAAAAACACGTTTGATGCAGAGTCATCATATGTAACCCGGCGGACTGCCGACCAATTTTTAGTGTTGCGTAAAATAGGCAGAGGTGGAACGTTAAAAGACATATACATAACGGCCATTCTCCCTGCCGTCAGAAAAATAGTGGGAGATAAATATAATTTTTCTATGTCTTTTGGAAGTGTAATAATAGACGATACAACCGCTAAGACCTCTATGTTAATCGGGTTGGCGGATACGGCGAGGAATAAAGGTAAGGATAGCCATAAAACTACATTCATTGAATTTAATGAAAAAATGAAAAAGCAATATGAAAACAAAATGAATATAACGTTTCGTATGGAACAAGCAATGAAAGATAGAGAGTTTTTTGTGGTGTATCAACCAAAAATAAAATTTGACACCATGATGATCGGCGGGGCAGAAGCACTTGTTCGTTGGAAACCAAAATTTGGAGACACTATTTTCCCCGATGCCTTCATACCGGTTTTTGAAGAAAATGGTTTTATTGCAACGCTTGACTTATATGTGCTTGATGAGGTCTGTAGGTTTATAAGAGAAAACCAAGCAATAATAGATATCCCTCTGATTTCGGTTAACCTGTCTGCAAAAACGGTTCTTGAGCCTAACATCGTACGCAGGATCAGCGATATTGTCGCCCTACACGAGTTAACTCCGAAAAAAATTGAGCTTGAAATAACAGAGAGCGCGATGGTAGCGGAAGAAGGAGAGATTTTTAAAAAGTTAAGAAAGCTAAAACAACTCGGATTCGGTATTTCAATAGACGACTTCGGTGCAGGTGTTTCTTCTCTTAACAGACTGAGTTCGCTTGAGGCGGACGTGCTGAAACTCGACAAAGAATTTTTGAGAAACAAGCAACAAAATGTGCGAGATGTGCTTGTCATACAAAATATTATCGGTTTGGCGAAAAATCTTGATATGTTGGTTGTTGCAGAGGGAATAGAGACGAGTATGCAGTCTAAGTGGTTAAAGAAAATAAAGTGCGATTATGCGCAAGGGTATTACTTTGAAAGGCCGCTTGATCAACAGACGTTTAAAGATTTGTTAATCGCAAACAATAAGTATACAATAGAAGATGAAAAAAAATAAATTATATGTATTAATAAACGGCAAAATATTGTAATAGATATTTTACCGAGTAGAAAAAATATAGTTGTATATATTGCAAATAAAAGTCTAAGGATATTTATCATTAGACTTTTATTTGTAAAACGTCATAGTAATGAAAGTTTAACATAGCCGCAATGATGAAGCCTCATAAAAATGCTGATGTGCCACATAGTGAAATTGATTTATATGGAAAATTTGGTGAGCAACAAGAATATTTTTTTACATCTGGAAAAAATGTCGGTGTAAGATTGCGATTTTTGGTTATAATAATATATATAATAATAATTAAGGAGAAAATTTTCATGTCAAACAAATTGAATATTTTATGGGTTAACGACAACCCGCACACGGCGCATTCTATGGTTTTTTTGTATGCAATCAACAGTATCACCAGGGAGTGGTGGGAAGAATTAGACATCATCATATGGGGGGCGACCGCAAAACTTGTGGCGGAAGACGAATCTATTCAAGAAAAGATAAAGATGGCACAACACGTAGGTATAAAGGTAAGGGCATGTATAACTTGCGCCGAAATGTTTGGGGTTGCCGATAAATTAAAATCGCTTGATATCGAAGTGATCGGAATGGGTGTACCGCTGACAGAAATATTAAAATCAGAAGAGAAGCTTATTACAATATAAACTTTTCATTTGTTTTTTGGGCAATATTAGTTAAGTAGTGCGAAAGAGTTGTTTTTTAGCCGATTTGCATAAAGTTTTACAAAAAATAAAGTTTGCCGGCCCATATATTGAGAGATAGGCCGAAAAATAATACCCCACGCAAAGCGTGGGGTATTAATGAAAACAAAAAAAATTTTGATATCGGTTTTAAGGGGCATAATGCTATTTGCCCGAGTTTACGGATATAAGGAAAATAGACATCATTTTTGCAACGTAGAGCATACTGTTAACTTCTTTTTCTGTCCAAACCCGAGTTTTAGTGCAATCGTCTAAGCCGAAAAACATTTTAACATAGCCTTTTTCTTTTGTTTGAATATGCAAGAAAGATTTTATTCCTTGGTCGTACATAAGTTCGTAGGCACCTTCTGCCTTAAGCAAGCTTAAATCGTTGCTATAGTAAACACCGTCGCCATCTGAACTTTTAAAGAAATCGTCTAAGAGTTCGCTTGTCAGGCCTTTTAAATTGTCTATTTCAGGGTTAATACCCTTAGCACACCATTCGTAAGTGTTGTCGTATGTTTTACCGCCGTCGAAAGTTTCAAAAATATAGCATCTGTCAGAGTTTGTCCT
>CAYJNC010000151.1:0-252 GCA_964371185.1 uncultured Christensenellaceae bacterium | reverse complement strand
AAGAAACAATAGACTGGCTTTCGTACATCAAGTTAAAAGCGATAGACACCAACTCCGAATCGAAGTACGAATTTGCTATCCGGCTTGCGTTTTCGAGTATTGTGCGGTTTTTCATGGTGCCGTCTAAAAATTCTTTAGTGTAGAATGTGTATCTGTCCTTTCCTTGCAACTTAGATTGATACAGTGCTTTGTCTGCAACTTTGTAAAGTTCTTCGTAGTTGGCGCCGTCTTTTGGATACATAGCAATGCCAA
>CAYJNC010000150.1:0-5058 GCA_964371185.1 uncultured Christensenellaceae bacterium | reverse complement strand
TTGTTCCGCCCGGTTTTGCGACACGTATGCATTCTGCAATGCCTTGCATTTGTTGTTCCCATGAGGGCAAGTTTATTATTACACGGGTTGTGTATACAACATCGAAGGTGTTGTCTTCAAATTCAAGAGATCGAACGTCGCCGCGCGAAAAATTAAGGATGTCTGCGTACTCCGATGCCTCTTTGTTTTGTTGCGCATAGGCTATCATATTTTCGGAAAAGTCTATTCCCGTCATGCTGTTTAATTTGTGCGCACCACATTGCATTATAGATGCAAACCCATTTGCACACCCAACATCGAGGACGTCGTCTCCGTCTTTTATGAAAGAAGCTATGTTGGCCGTTTCTAATTTAATAGCATATTCGTCACCCCACGAAACCTGGTGAGATTGCTTAAATTTTGCTGCGTTGGCGTTCCAAAAGTCGTATATAAAATCGCTCATGAAAAATCTCCGTTCCTTTTTATAGTTGATACTTTTATCTAATTTATTATAGCGGATACGACTACTTATGTAAATAGTAATAAAATCAAAAGGTTTTTTGCGGTAAAGTGAGTATAAAATTATAATTTTTTTTTCGAACGGCTATTAATATTTTTTAATATACATAAAATTACATGCGTTTTTGTAATAAAAAATGTTTTTTGAAATTATTTTTCGTCAATATTTTACAAAAAGTTACGAGGACGTGAAGAAGCCTTAAAATTCGCTTTGTTGACAACTAAATAAGGGTTGCTGTATAATATATTGTATAATTTTTGAAGAGAATATGGAGAGTTCAATGATAAATTTTAATGTTCCGCCATATGTTGATTCTGCACGGCAATATATGGAGCAGGCGTGCGAGCAAAACAGGAAAATCTGCGGTGACGGAGATTTTACTTTGCGTGTCACATCGTGGTTAGAAAAAGAAACCGGCGGCAGTAAAGTATTGCTGACGACTTCTTGTTCTCATGCACTTGACATGATGGCGATAATTTGTAATTTAGGACCCGGCGACGAGGTCATTTTACCTTCATATAACTTTGTTTCGGGCGGAAACGCAATAGCTTTGCGTGGGGCGAAATGTGTGTTTGTAGACATTCGTCCGGACACGATGAACATAGACGAAAAATTGATAGAGGCTGCCATCACAGAAAAGACAAAGGCAATTATGGTTATGCACTATGCGGGTGTTGCCTGCGAAATGGATACCATTATGGAAATAGCAAACAAGCATAACCTGCTTGTGTTAGAAGATGCCGCACAGGCGATGTGTGCGACATACAAGGGCAAGCCGCTCGGCACAATCGGGGATTTTGGCACATATAGTTTCCATGAAACGAAAAACTTTACTATGGGTGAAGGCGGTTGTTTAATCATAAACAACGAAAAATTCATTGAAACAGCTGAGATTATCAGGGAAAAGGGCACAGACAGAAGCCGTTTCCACAGAGGACAGATAGACAAATATACTTGGCAAGAAGTGGGTTCGAGTTATTTGCCTTCAGAGCTTAATGCCGCATATTTGCTTTCGCAATTAGAAGTAGCCGACAGCATAAACAAATTACGGCTTTTGGTGTGGCAGCAATATTACGATGCCTTGTATCCGCTTCAAAGAATGGGCAAAATAATACTTCCGCAAGTTCCGAAAGAATGCCACCATAACGGGCATATGTTCTATATAAAATGTGAAAATGCAAAGCAACGGGCAGATTTTATTTCATACATGAAGAGAAACGGTGTCATGTGCGTGTTTCACTATATTCCATTGCATTCTTCGCCGGCCGGTATGCGGGTAGGCGAGTTTGTCGGGGAAGACAAGTACACGACAAAAGAAAGTGAATGTTTGGTGCGCTTGCCGCTTTATTACGGCATACAAAGCAACGACGTAAACTTTATTATTAACTGTGTAACACAATATTTTGAGGAATGAGATTACAGATGAAAACTAAAATATCTTTTGTGATACCTTGTTATAAATCTGAGCAGACAATCGGCAAGGTTGTCGGTGAAATAGACGAAGTATATGGGAATCATGAAAAATACGAATATGAAGTTATATTGATTAACGATTGTTCCCCCGACAATACCTTTTTAGCGATAAAAGATATTTGTAAGGCTAATAAAAACGTTATGGGGATAGACCTTGCAAAAAATTTCGGACAACATTCAGCTATATTGGCAGGTTTACGCCAAGTAGGAGGGGATGTTGTTGTTTGTTTAGACGACGACGGTCAGACACCGCCAAAAGAGGCGATTAAATTAATAGAGGCAGTTTTGGTAGACGGACACGACGTTGCAATTGCACGTTACGGCGAAAAGAAACATGGTTTTTTGCGTAATTTGGGCAGTAAGGCAAACGAAAGAATGGCGAAGGCGATGATAGGCAAACCGAAGAATTTGTTTTTATCAAGCTATGTTGCGATGAAAAAATTTGTTGCAAAAGAAGTTTGCGAATATTCTTTCCCTTTTCCGTATATTTCGGGAATGCTTCTTAGAACAACAAACGATATAGTAAATGTCGATGTTGCGCACAGGGCAAGAGAAGTAGGCGTTTCAGGGTATACATTCAGAAAACTGTTGTCTTTGTGGTTTAACGGCTTCTCAAATTTTTCTTCAAAGCCGTTAAGGCTTGCAATTTTTATTGGAATGCTTATGGCGATAGTCGGCTTTGCATTGGCGGTTTATGCGGTTGCCATAAAAATTATTCAGCCGGATGTTCCGCTCGGCTGGGCGTCTACTATGGCCGCCCTAACAGGAATCGGAGGAATAATACTTTTGGTTCTCGGTCTTATGGGAGAATACATCGGCAGAATGTTTGTGGGGTTAAATCAGCAACCACAGTATGTCATACGAGAGAAGTTGAACGACAAAGAAGAGAGCTAAATTCAATTTGTTTACAAATTGTTTAGGAAATATACTCTTAAATAATGTTGTAAAGCTGTAAAAAAGGGTATATCATATATAGTGAGGAAAGTTTTGTGTATGGGGTTTTATGGATTTTTGGGGCGTAACGGTAAAAATTAACAAAGGAAGGCGATAGCAATATAATTCGGGAAAAAGTGTGGAGAAGACAGTTTTTGATTATATTACACAATATGAGCTTATAAAGAGCGGTCAACATGTTGGGGTTGCTGTTTCGGGTGGCCCTGATTCTATGGCGCTCTTAAATGTTTTATTGTCTTTTAAACATTCTTTGGGAATAAAAATTGTGTGTATTCACTTTGAACACGGCATAAGAGGCAAAGAGTCTTTGAGGGATGCCGATTTTGTTGCCGATTACTGTGATAAGTATGACTTAGAACTATACTTAGGAGCCGCCGATGTGCCTCTGATGGCGAGCGAATGGGGTGTTAGCGAAGAGACGGCCGCTAAACGTGCAAGGGAAGAATATTTTAGCGGTATTATTAAAAGCGGTGTAGCGGATTGTATTGCGACTGCGCACCATGGCGACGACAACGCGGAAAGCGTTTTTATGCATATATTACGAGGTAGTGGGCTAAAAGGTTTGCTTGGGATTCACAGGCAAAGAGGAAGGTTTATTCGGCCTTTTTTGTGTGTTAGTAGGGAAAACATAATGACTTATGTACATGAAAAAAACATACCCTACGTGACAGACAGCACAAATGCAAACAATAAGCATAGGCGCAACTACATAAGAAATGAATTGTTTTTGCAAATTAAGGAAAATATAAATCCGGATGTTGTGGGTGCGTTGAATAAGCTGTCTGATATTGCGGAGGAAGATTTAAACTACTTAGATTATATGGCTATGCAGGCCTATGACAGGTGTTCTAATCAAAACAAGCAAAGTGTGACAATACAAATAGACGGACTTTTGCAAGAAAACAGTGCGATTGCGGTTAGAATAATTCAAATCGCTTGTCAAAAGTTGAATGTAACAAAAGACATAGAAAGAGTGCATTTAAAGTCTGTGTTGCAACTTGCCAAAAACAATAAAACGGGTACAAAAATAAATTTATCTAATAATTTATTTGCACAAATAGAATATGGTGCGCTGATAATTGGTTTCTTACACACCGAAACCGACTCAAGCTTTGAACAGAGGTTTTATGTGCAAGAAAAGAATATTTTGCCAAACGGCAGTACGATAGAATGTTTATCTGCCGATGCGGTCGCCGACAGAAACGACAAAACAGTAGAGTACTTTGATGCAGACAAGCTCGGAAAAACATTGGTTTTGCGAACAAGACACGCAGGAGACGTAATAAAACCGCTTGGGTGCAATGGCAGCAAAAAATTAAAGGACTACTTTATAGACAAAAAAATGCCGAGGGACAGCAGAGAAAGTATGCCGTTGATTGCAGACGGTAACAGAATTGTTTGGATAGTAGGGCAGGTTATCTCGCAAGATTATTGCGTAGACGAAAATACAAAAAATATTATACGCATGAAGTATGTACACAACAATCGGGAGGATATACATGGGTAAGGGGAATTGCCAAAGAAAAGACATAAGCGAAATTATGCTGACGGAAGAACAAATTAAAGCCAGAGTAGCGGAACTTGGTGAACAGATTTCAAAAGACTATGAAGGGCAAAGTTTGGTGGCGATTTGTATGCTTAAAGGTGGCGTAGTGTTTTTTGCCGATATGGTAAGGGCGATCGACATACCGGTTGAGTTTGAATTTATGGTAGCTTCAAGCTATGGCGAGAGCGCTGTAAGCAGTGGAGTGGTAAACATAGGACTCGACATAAAATCCGACATATCGGGAAAAAATGTTCTTATAATAGAAGACATAATAGACAGTGGCAACACACTTGATTGTGTAATGAAGATTTTAAAAGACAGGGAACCGGCAAGCTTAGAGGCGTGTTGCCTACTAAACAAGCCGGATAGAAGAGAGATAGATGTTCCCATAAAATATATTGGGTTTGATATTCCCGATGAGTTTGTGGTAGGATATGGTTTAGACTATGATTCTCGGTACAGAAATTTTTCCGAAGTGGGAATCTTAGCAAGAGAAGTTTACAGCGATTGATTTTTAAAAAGTTTTATGCCTTAAAATAGAAGGAGGATAGAGTATTGGGCAAATTTTTAAGAGGACCGTTTATAT
>CAYJNC010000149.1:0-5109 GCA_964371185.1 uncultured Christensenellaceae bacterium | reverse complement strand
ATCAAAATGATACAACTTATACATATGAAGTTTGGCAAAACAATGTTATGACAGGCGGTTTGACAAACTTAGGAAACAATCCGCCGAATGTTAGTACAGATGACGGTTTTGGAACTTTTGCGGTGTTGAGGGTAGAAAATACGACACCGACACCGACACCGGCCACACCAACTACAACCGACACAACGGTAGTTTCACCCAAGACGGGCGATACTTCGGGTACATTTATTGCATGGTGTGCAATAATTATTGCCGCATCGGTTTCCATGATATTTGTTATTGGCAGAAAACTTAGAACAGAAAAATAGTGTTTAAATAAACACAAATAATTAAAACGGCGGGATAGAGTTATATTCCGCTGTTTGCATATAAAAAAAGGTCAAAGATAATGCGAAGCGATGAAATTGTTGTATATTTGTGTAAGAATGAAAAAGATTCAAATAGGCAGTTGGAAGAATGCTTAGATAAATATTTTGAGCATATCGACAAGAAAAAAATTGAAGTTAATATTGAGCGCACAAAATTTAACAAACCATATATTGTACCAAACTGCGGTATATATTTTTCTGTTTCACACACCAAAGATATTTATGCAGTGGCGTTCTCTAACATGGAAATAGGGTTTGATATTGAACAATGCAGAAGGGCAAATGAAATACGTATTGCAAAAAGGTATTTTACACAAGAAGAGGCAGAGTTCATAGAAAAGTATCCGCATCGTTTTTTGGAAGTCTGGACGGCGAAAGAAAGCTATGTTAAATACACGGGCGAGGGAATTGCCGGTGGGTTAAGCAATTTTTGTGTGATAAAAGACGATAAAGTTGCTCGTGAAATAAGCGACGTTGATTTGATGAGTGGCAAACTAAATGTGGGTGTCACCTTTGCAATTTGCTCGAAAAACATACAAGACGTTTTGTTTGTAATGGTTGATAAAAAATAATGTTTAAGGTAGGGATATGCTATGAAGATATTAAAAAAAATAGGCAAAATAGCGGGTATTGTGGGGATTGCGCTTGGTGCGGCGGTAGGAATATTACTCATATTTTTAACCGTGACCGAATATAAACCCGAACCGACTGAAAATATCCCTGTGAGTGGTGGAAGCCAAGAAATTGGAGAAAGTTTAACGTTGATGACCTTCAACACAGGCTACGGCGGATTGGGTGAAGGCGCCGATTTTTTCTTAGACGGGGGAAAAGATGTTAACCCGGCAAGCGAAGACGTTGTTGCAGGCAACATGATGGGAATTGCAGACATACTCGAGGAAAACACTGTCGATGTATATTTTTTGCAAGAGGTGGACATAGATTCAGACAGGTCTTTTAATATAAATCAAATAGAATATTACAGTGGATTATTGCAAAAGGAAAGTGCCTTTGCATATAATTATAAATGTGAATTTGTACCGTTTCCCATTCCTATGATAGGGCAGGTTGAAAGCGGACTGCTTACATTAAGCAATTTAAATGTTTCGGAAGCCCAAAGAATTTCTTTGCCGGTGCCGTTCTCTTGGCCGCTAAGGACAGCTAATCTGAAGCGTTGCCTGCTTTTAGAACGTGTGCCGATAAGTGGTAGTGAAGCGGAATTGGTGTTGTTAAACTTGCATTTAGAAGCCTATGACGATGGAGAGGGCAAAAAAGCGCAAACAGAAATGCTTACGCAAATTCTACAAGAGGAATATGAAAAGGGTAATTATGTTATTGCCGGTGGAGATTTCAACCAAATTTTCCCCGATACTCCCGAGTATCCCGTTGCCGAGGTAGACAGCTGGGAGCCGGGCGTGTTAGAGCAAGAAATGTTGCCGGAAGGTTTCAGCTTTGTAACAGACGGTACAGTGCCTACTTGTAGGTCGATTGCGGCTCCGTACAGTGGGGATTATAATACAACTCAAGTATATGTTATAGACGGCTTTATCGTCTCGCCCAATGTTCTTGTTGAAAGCGTGACGACCTTAGACGAACAATTTGTGTATTCGGATCATCAGCCGATAATTATGGAAGTGTCGCTTGCCACCGAATAATGGAATTGAATATTTATGATAAAATATCCGTAATTATGTATAATTATACTTTATGAAATTAGGTTGAATTCTTATTTAAATTAAAAATATTCATAAGCTATTTAAATTATACATTATAGTTATTCGCTTTATCCACATATTAATACACAAAATGTTTATGAATGGGCGATTTATTAGAAAGCTATACACAATTCTATACACGTACTTTACAATTATACATTTACATAAATTCAACTATAATTACATTTATGTATATAAATGCAAAAGTCAAGCGTGGAAATTATTCTGAATACTAAAAAGCAAAAGGAATTATCCTCTTGCTTTTTCATTCAAAATGTAGCTATTACTTTCTGTCGGTCAGCAATTTATCTGCAACCAAGGCAATAAACTCACCGTTTGTGGGTTTAGAATTTTTAATGTAAACCGAGTAACCAAAAATAGAATTTAGTTTTTCTAATTTGTTTCGTTGCCAAGTAACCTCAAGCGTGTGTCTTATTGCAAGTTCAACCTTTGTTGGAGTCACGTCGTATTTTTCGGCAATTTTTGGGTACATCGACTTTGTAATACCGTAAATAGTTGAAGGGTCATGCACTGCTATTTTAATAGACTCTCTTAAATATTGATATCCCTTCAAATGCGGAGGAATGCCAAGCGTTAAAAATATTTCGGTCACTTTTTGCTCTAAACTCTTTTCGTTTTTCGTAACTTTTTGCTCTGTAGATTCTATGTCACGAACATCGCAAATCCGCCGATACACAATTTCGTTTTCATATGGTTTAATCATATAGTACTTAGCGCCCATATCAAATGCTTTTTTAATTGCTGAATCATGCGCAATCGCAGACGTCACAATAACATCCGGCTTGTTCTTCAGGCGAATTTTATCTACATTTTCTAAAAAAGCGTATCCGTCATAAGATGCCATAATCAAATCTAAGATAACCACATCAACTTCTTTTTGTTCAAGTAACAACCATGCCTCTTGAACGGAAGGAACCCATTCGACATTATGCACATCGTCTTTTAGTACCAAGTGCTTCTTCAACCTGTCTGCTACGGCCTTGTCGTCTTCGACTATCAAAATATCCATGTTTCTCATTTCTTTCTCCCACTTAAATAAATTTTCCCTTTTATTGAATGATATAAATGCTCATATAGAATATATATTCTTATCGATAAAAATATATTCCGCTATTTTTATTTTTTTTGATGTATTTTTTATGAAATTGGCAATACTATTCTTCTTTGAAAAGGTGTATAATGTATAGGAGAAAATTATTGTATGGGGGGACATGGTTTTGTCTGCGATAATAAATAAGATACGAAAAGCATCGGCGGCACAAGTTTTGGCCGGTGGATTTGGAAGTATGATTTTGTTAGGGGCAATTTTGTTGGCTTTGCCCATATCTTCAACTAATGGTCAATCTATCGGTTTTTTAAATGCGTTGTTTACTTCGACGTCCGGTGTTTGCGTCACCGGCCTATCTGTTTTTGATGTTGGAACAACGCTTTCTATGTTTGGACAGATAGTGTTACTGGTTTTGATACAATTAGGTGGAATTGGTTTTATGACAATGACCTCACTTGTGTTTATGATAGCAAAAAAGCGACTTACACTAAAAGACAGGATGGTAATTCGAGATTCTTTAAATGAAAATCGGCTGTCGGGTGTGGTTCGTATGACACGAAGTGTTGTTTTTGTTACTCTTATTATAGAGTTTGTTGCCGTACTAATACTTTTAACAAAGTTTGTGCCGGAATATGGCGTAGGACAGGGAGTTTATTACAGTATCTTTCATTCTATATCTTCATTTTGTAATGCGGGATTCGATGTCTTCGGACTTTCTAACAGCCTGATTCCTTTTATTTCAGATCCGTTGGTAAATTATGTGACTATGGCACTCATCATATTGGGTGGACTTGGTTTCTTTGTAATAATAGAATTGTTCAACAAGCTTACTCGGAGGCAAAAAACAAAACTTTCTTTGCACACACGTATCGTACTGATAATAACAGGTGCGCTTATATTGGCAGGCACTCTGATATTTTTAATAGTAGAGTATAACAACCCTAAAACATTGGGTGCGCCCGGCGTTTCGGGTTCAGACAAGGTTATGGCATCGTTGTTCCAATCTGTAAGCACGAGGACGGCAGGGTTTATGACAATAGACCAGGGAGACTTAATGCCTATGTCTAAAATTACGACAAGTGCCTTGATGTTTGTGGGAGCCAGCCCGGCGGGAACGGGCGGCGGCATAAAGACAACAACTACCGCTCTTCTAATACTGTTTGTATTATCTATTTTAAAGGGCAAGGAAGATGTGGAAATTGCAAGACGAAGAATTAACAGAGAACTTGTTTTGCGTGCAATTGCAACGTTTACACTCGGTGCGGTTGCGGTGTTTGTTTTCTCTTCAATTATTGCGGTGGCAGAGTATGGCGCAGTCAGCCTTTCCGACGTAATATTTGAAACAACCTCTGCATTTGGCACGGTAGGCCTTTCGACGGGCATAACGGCAACGTTGAGCCCAATAAGCCATATCGTACTGATAATTGCAATGTTTGGTGGCAGGATAGGTGTGTTTACATTTACGCTTGTCTTGGCAAAACGTCTGGCTAGGCCAAAACTAAATATGCGCTACCCGGAAGATAAAATTATGATAGGTTAATCATTATACAAGGAAGGTGAATTGTTATGAATAAACAATATATTGTGATCGGGCTCGGGAGGTTTGGAACCAGCCTTGCTAAAACATTGTCAGAACAAGGTTCAGATGTTTTGGTTATAGACGATAACGAAGAAAAAATTAATATTGCCGCCTCATATGCCACGCAGGCTATTGAGATGGATGCAACCGACGAACTTGCACTTAAGTCTATAGGGCTCAGAAATTTTGATGTGGCTTGTATTTGTATCGGAGAAATAGAGTCTAGCATTATGACGACGTTGTTGTGCAAAGAGCAGGGGGTTGAAGTGGTGCTTGCGAAGGCGAGCAGCGAACGTCATGCAAAAGTATTATACAAGATGGGCGCAGACAAGGTTGTTTTTCCGGAGTTAGACACGGGTGTGCGCACCGCACTTAGCCTTT
>CAYJNC010000148.1:0-5131 GCA_964371185.1 uncultured Christensenellaceae bacterium | reverse complement strand
CAAAAATCGGCCAATTTCTTTTCAAGTTCGGGAACCTTTGGCCCACACGTCAAAAACGCACTGCTAAGCACCTCGCAAACGGCCGCAACATCTTTTTCATCTATATATTGCTTGCCGTATGACAGCAAAGCCTCTCTTGTGGGCGTTCCTCCAAAAATCGCAAGTTTGTTGTCCATAATGTGCCTACTTAGAGAAACTATTATCGGCAAGCAAAAGTTGCAGTTGTTCTACCGACAACCACTCTGCGTTATCACCCGAGCTATACTCAAAACCATCGTTAACTTTTTTGCCATCGCCTATATTGCGTTTTTTAGCCGTCGACCATTCCATTTGCGGAAAAATGATGAAATGTTTGTCATATTCATAAGTTGTAAGCGAATCTTCCCTTGCAACCATAATTTCGTGCAATTTTTCACCTTCACGAATTCCCACTTCTTCCATTGTGCAGTCGGGCGCCATGGCCTTTGCTAAGTCTGTTATTTTAAATGATGGAATTTTAGAAATATACGTTTCGCCGCCGACAGCCTCGTTTAACGCCTTAACAACAAGCTCTACACCGCCTTTTAAGTCTATCCAAAAACGTGTCATGCGGTAATCCGTTATGGGTAAGACACTCTCGCCATTTGCCAATCTGGATGCAAAAAACGGTATTACAGAGCCTCTTGACCCGGCAACATTTCCATAACGCACAATCGAAAACACCGTTCCGTCTTCGCCGGAATATGCGTTAGCCGAAATAAAAAGTTTGTCTGAAACAAGCTTTGTGCCGCCATAGAGATTTATCGGGTTTACTGCTTTGTCTGTCGACAGTGCAACCACCTTAGAAACGCCCCTGTCAAGTGCGGCATCTATTATGTTTGTTGCGCCTTCAATATTTGTTTTAATTGCTTCTATCGGGTTGTATTCACATGCCGGAACCTGTTTCATTGCGGCTGCGTGTATGACATAGTCAACACCCTTAAACGCACGCATTAAACGGTCTTTGTCTCGTACATCTCCTATGAAAAAACGCAAAACATCGTCATGTTTAATAAATTTGTTGCGCATATTAAACTGTTTAAATTCATCGCGAGAATAAATAATTATTTTTTTGGGTTGGTAATTGTTTAGCACATAGTCTGTAAAATAGTTTCCGAACGATCCTGTGCCCCCGGTTATAAGTATTGTTTTATTGTCAAACATACTTGCTCTCCTTTTTTTGTTTGTGCAAATTTTATCCCTTCTATTATAGCACCAAAAAACACGTATTTTCAAGCAAATAAACAGTATTTTTGCCTAAAGGGCAGATTTGTTTTTATTTTGTTGCGTTTTTTTAAAAATTTCTCTATAATTTACTTATGTCACAATAACATTTAAATATAAAGGAGACGGTTATGAAACAGATAGACTTGCGCGGAAAAATTGCAGTTGTAACAGGTGCTTCGGGAGAACTTGGAAGAGTAATGGTAAGAGAGCTTGCTTCTTGCGGGGCAGATGTAGCCATAAATTACTATTCTAACGAAAAAAAAGCAACCGATTTAGCATCCGAAATCGAGAGTGTACACGGAGTGCGTGCCCTAACAGTTCGTGCAGACGTAACAAGTTTAGATTCCATCATGGACATGAAAGATGAAATAACCAAAAATTTAGGAAAAGCCGATATTGTTGTAAACAACGCAGTAATTCAATATAATTGCATGCATATATTGGATCAAGACCCAAAAGACTATCAGAGCCAATTTGAGTCGTGCGCCATGCACGGTGTTTATATGGCAAAAGCATTTATTCCCGACATGATAGAGAAAAAATGCGGTAGGTTTATCGGCATCAACACAGAGTGTACCATGCAACTGTTCCCTTATCAATCGGCATATATTGCGGGCAAACGTGCAATGAACGGCATATACAAGGTGCTGGCAAAAGAAGTTGCCGAGCACAATATTACCGTTAACGAAATTGCACCGGGTTGGATACTTAGTGAAAGATTTGCGGATTCCGATGGAAGCGAAAGAAATATAGGACAAGATTTCCCCTATATCGAAAGAGTCCCCATGAAAAGAAGAGGAACCGACATAGAAGTCGCAAACTTAGTTTGCTTCTTAGCCTCAGACTTAGCAAGTTTTACAACAGGTGCATACATTCCCGTTTGTGGCGGCAACGTCATGCAAGACCTTTAAACTTTTGCATACTAAAAGACCTAATGGTTTATTACCCTAAGGTCTTTTTTTGTGGTTTAATATATCTTCTGACTATTCTTCGTCAAAACCCTTAGCGTCCATCCACTCCGGATGGGTGTATATATTTATAGGGAAGGTTTCGCCCTCGTACCCGGTTGCACAATAACTATCTAATATTTCTTTTTTTCCTGAAGTAAACGCAACGGGTATGCCGGTTTTTTTTGTTATCTCGGCACAAAGCTCTTCACCGATAATCAAATCTTCTACGGTTGAAATCTTAGATAAATTGGTGTTGTTTATGAGCGCATGAACCTTCATCCTTGCATTTGCCTCAATTTGCACCAACATTTCAAGTGCATCTTGTATGTTTGTTTGAAAAGGTCTCCTGGCGTTTATGACATAGTAAAAATTAAGTTCGTTTGCATTGTCTTCAAATTGCTTTTTAAAGCTACCGAGCACGGTTGCACCGACAGGATCTCCGCCGGCATCAAAAACCGCATAGTCATACAAAAATGCCGATTGTACTTCGGCCGAAAGCGAAGGCACATCAACCGTTGTGTTAGCAAACTGCGGAGCTATCAAACGAATGCCGTTTTCCTCAAGCATTTCTTTTTGCTCTGCACTCCTAAAATATGGGTTCACAATGTCTAAATCACAAAGTGCTGTCTTCCCCTTCTTACTCAACATAAGTGCAGTATTCAGCGAAATTTCCGTCTTGCCGCTTCCATAGTTGCCGGCAAACACATAAAACTTTTTCATAATTTCTCCTGTCCGCTTATTGCTCGGTTATCGTTACGCTAACCTGTTTTTCTTTTGATTCGATTTCAACATCAAGGTCCGCCTCGTTCTCAAACTTAACATCTAACATATACGTTCCGACATCTAAGCCCGCCAAATCTACAAAAGGTTTTAATTGGTCGACGGTAAACTCACTGAGCACCGAAGTTGCACCATATACATCTATGTCCACAGAAGAGGGTGAAACGGTTGCCATAAGCCCGGTTTCTAAGTTCTTTATGCCTATATCCACAGCTAAATACTCTTTTAGATCTTGCTGCTGTGAAATATTTATTGTTAAATCTGTCAACTCGGGTACTATTGCAACCACGCCTTGTGGCAAAACTAAAGTTGCATCTGCCACGATTTGCGTTGTATTTGCTTCTTCAAGTGAAATGGGCGCAATCGAAACCGCACTGATTTCCTCTAAATCCGCCAAGTTTCCTATTACGGTAACTTCGCTAACGGATGCCTCTACACTTGTTACTTCGTACCCTTCGGCAACACCTGTAATTGTTTCTTCCGCACGTGCCAAATCTAAGGGGACAACTTTTTGTGAATATATAGGCACTTCCACTATTACAGAGTTTACTCCGCTAAATAAATTATTTGGTATTACAACGCCTTGTGCATCGCTAAATTCTATGTTATGTGTTTCTATTATGGTCTCTTCTTCTTGCGAAACGTTAACATAACACGTCGCCTTCGTTATAACTTCAACATTAGAACTCGCACCCGTAATTTCTATTGTGTCTTGTGAAAGTATCGGCGTTCCGTAGTATAGGGAATCGTTTTTAACTCCGGTAAGAACCACTTCTATCGGCACTACTTTTGTTACACTCTCTTCAATATTCACAACAATTTGATTCGGCAACGATTCTAATATTGTTATAAAGTTTGCATTAGTAGACGCAACAACAGGCAAGGTATATTCACCCTCTGCCGTTATTCCCGATAGGTCTACGGTTGCACTTAATAAATCTGCGGTTGCCAAAGAAACATTTGAAGTACTCGTTTGCACTTCTACAGAGGCGACTTTTAAAATTTCCGACAAAGGCAAAGTTGCCGTCAAACCATTTTCTTTTAGTTGGTCGCTTCCCGTATAGTTAACCGGCACGTCGCTCAAAACTATTGTCCGTATTGGATTTGTGCTTGTTACAACATAAGTCCACAACAAAATCGCAAAAACCAACGAACCTATTTTCATGCCTAAATTTCGCGTAAAAACTTTTTTAAACCATCTTCCGCACATCTTTAATACATTCGTTACATTTTCATTCATTTTTTTCTGCCTCCTTTTTTGGAGGACGAGCGTTTATGCTCTTTCGCCTTTTTTTCGGCTCGTACAATTTCTTCTGTATCAATTTCTTTTGTCTGCGCAGATAAATCTACGTTTTTATCTTTTTTGTTCAAACCTTTTTTAGGTGTTATGAACAATTCGGATAATATATCTTTCAAGCGTTTTGCATCGAGGTGTTGCTGCAATGCACCGTCATAAGCAAGTGAAATAGTACCCCTTTCTTCTGACACTACAATTACATAGGCATCAGAAACCTCCGACACCCCAATTGCCGCCCTATGCCTTGTGCCCAGCTCCGAAGACAAATTTTGATTGTCGGACAGTGGCAAAAAACAGCCTGCGGCAGTTATTCTTCCATCTCTCACCACCATAGCTCCGTCATGAAGCGGGGTGTTTGGGTAAAATATGTTTTCTATTAAATTAGAAGAAGGATCTGCGTCTAACAACGTTCCCGACTCTACAACGTCGGCCAATCCGGTTTTTCTTTCAAACACAATGAGCGCGCCCACTCTTTGTTTAGACATATTTAAAATCGCTTTTGAAAACGGCTCTATCAACCTGTCTAAATCGACGGTCGTCGTCCTCAATAGGTTAAACATTCTGCCTCTTCCCAATTTTTCGAGCGCCCTACGAATCTCCGGTTGGAATAATATGACAATAAAGACAGCGCTCGCCTGCAATATCCAAGAGAACATCCACGTCACCGTAACAAGGTTCATCAGGTCCGCTATCCACGCAAAAATCAAGATAACCACCAACCCGATAACAACACGCATCGCACGAGTTTGAGATATAATTCTTATGAGCGCATAAATTATTACCGCCATTATTATTATGTCTATTGCATCTAACAATTCAAATTGTTCGAGTGCTATTTGAAATGGTTCAAAAGTATTTA
>CAYJNC010000147.1:3347-5139 GCA_964371185.1 uncultured Christensenellaceae bacterium | reverse complement strand
TACCTCAACATTATCTGTTTCTTTTTCCAGTACTTGCACGGGATCTACCCACCGCAAAGATGCAACTCCCTCACCGTCTATCTGCATTTGCACATGCTCTTGTTCCCAGAAAGGTGCAAACGCACGAGAGTCTCCCTCTTCAAACCCATTCGGTTTCCAAGCTATACTAAATACATATGGTGAATTTATGCCGTCCATACTTCGCGTAAACACCAAATTATATGCAATAGCACTTGCATTTTCAAATCCTCCGGTCAGCACCGGTGTGTCATATGCTATCCCCACGTCTGATAACTCCATATAGTCTATACCCATTTCTTTAAGCAAGTTTTGCCCAATAGTAATTGCTTCTTCTTTCGATATGCCTACATCCACCCCCTCTTTTGGTATTGGCAGGGTATCAATATACGGAAAATCGTACGTATTTCTGTAGTATTGTAATGCGGATAAATACATATTGTCTGCCTCATTCGTCATATCCTGTAAATATATGCGAGACATTTCGTTCCCATTTTGAAATATTATGTCTAACCCATTTGCATCTGTAAAGTTGTTTGCCTGCAAAGTAGCTATGTCAACTTCTTCCCTTTGCGCTTCCCATTCTTCTTGAGTTATTGCCGTTTGATACTGTTGCGCCAAACCATCAACATATCTTTGCGCATCCGGCAAACGCATAGAAGCCTCCGGATTACTTTGCGCTTCTGCAAGCAATTGCTGTGCTTCTACCATTCGCTCTTCAATGTCGCTTTTTAAATTTATTTCCGACTCATTTTTATAAACTGGGTTTCCTCCGGCAATAGCCGCCACCGCATTTCGTACTTGTTCATCCGTAAACTTACTCACACCTACACGATAAATTGGGTATTTGTCAACTTCCGGAATAGACACCTGCGCATCTATACTTATTGTTCCATTATTATTATCACCCAAAATTTCTTCCTGCCAAACAATAGAAGTATTTTCCGGAACTTCTTCAACAACTGTTTGTTCTCCTTCAAATCCACTTTCTATTTTATCTACTAAAACTTCTTCATCCTTACTTATAACTATTTCTTGCTCGGGTGTCGGTTGACAACTTGCCATAAACATACTTAACACAACTATCACGATAACTAACATTTTTTTCATTTCGCTCATACCTTCCCTTTCGACATTGATATTTCTTTGTTGCAATTTATATTAACAACTATATCAAAATCATATTTCCATGTCCTCGCCAAAACATTTCCAAATCGTAAAATTAAATTTTAAAAAAATCTACAATTTTTTTGCTTATTATTAGTATAATCAAAAAAGTTGTTTTGTGTGCAAAACAGCACGAATAGCCGAGTTAACAGCACGAATAATTTTCACAAGCCAATATTTTTAATATATAATATAATTGTATTAATATTAAATTTTGGAGGAAAACGCTTTGGAATCAGCATTTGCATGGTCTGTTTGGGAAGTCATCATCAACATACTTGAATGTTCTTTCTTTTTCTATATGATACAAAAGCAACTCGGTTACCCTACAAAAAGGAAAAAATACGTATTGCTTGGACTATTAATTATGATAGTAATAGAGAGTATCGCAAATTTCTCGGGCATATATTTCTTATTCACCACTTTTATTATGCTCGGTACTCGAATAATGTATACAACACTGTTCTTCAACAGCTCACCAATCAGGCGCTTTCTTTGGGGATGTAGCGGAACATTTGTTACACAAGGTGTTACCATAATAATCGGAAATGTGATTGCATTAATTAATGAAATAAGCGCTACCGAAACTACTATCCCATCCGATTCA
>CAYJNC010000147.1:2304-3337 GCA_964371185.1 uncultured Christensenellaceae bacterium | reverse complement strand
CTTTGTTTTGGATACTTTCTAATGTTCGTACTAAAAAAGAGTTTTCATTACCTATCCACCTTCAAATACTAATATTCTTCATAATAGTAGCCGGTGTTTTTGCCATTGGCCAAACTGTTGCTTTTTCTATTCAAATTGGAAAGTCACCGCAGGAACGTTCGTTGCTCGCCATGCTAAGCATATCTTTATTATCCTTACTTATCGGCGCCATAGTTGCTTTTGACAGAATAGGTAAAACAACATGGGAAAAAGCAAACATAGAAAACGAGCTCCGAATTAATAGAATTGAAGATGAAAATAAGAAGAGAATGCAGGAATTTGTTCGTATTTGGAAGCACGATTATCATAATCACTTAGAAGTAATGCAGGTATATTTAAAAAATAAACAGTGGCAAGAACTAAGCAAATATTTAGGGGAAGTACATTTTGATTTTGAAACTAATTTTGTCAATTCTACAGGCAGTACAGCTCTTGATGCAATAATATCAAGTAAACTATTTGTTGCCCACGACTATGATATAAAAACAACTTGCAAAATATCTAATATTGGAAAAATCAAAATAAGTGATACCGATTTATGCGTATTATTTGGAAATTTACTCGACAACGCAATCGAAGCGTGTAAGAAAGTTTCCACAACCGATGATAGATATATAATTATCCGTATTAACGAAAACAGAGGTATGATGCAGTTTACTATAATAAATAGCACCGATGGTATATATAATTATAAAGACAATATGTTTTTAACCACCAAACAAGAAGACGATCATGGTAACGGTTTGAAGCGTGTCGATGCTATTATTAATAAAGCTAACGGATTTTACGATATTGAAAATGATACCAACACTTTTTCAATTAAAGTTTTTTTACCCGTAGAAAGGAATATTTTATGATAACAATTGGAATTTTAGAAGATGAATCTGTATTTTCCGATGAATTAACAGACGCATTGCAGTTTTGGGCAAAAGAAAACACTCAACTTATCGAAATTGAAGTGTATAAAACTACTCTTCTTTGGGCATGTGAAAAA
>CAYJNC010000147.1:0-2294 GCA_964371185.1 uncultured Christensenellaceae bacterium | reverse complement strand
CGCATGGGAATCGCAAAAGCAATTTGACATTGTTTTTTTAGACATTATTTTACCCGACGGAAACGGAATGACCGTAGCAAAAACAATACGCACCTCCGATCATGATACTAAGATTGTTTTTCTTACAAGCGCCGATTCTTACATGAATGAAGGGTATAATGTTGATGCAATAAGTTATTTATTGAAACCTGTTTTACTTAAAGATATCATTCATTGCATGGATAAATTATTATTTTTATCATATAACAGTCAAAATATTTCGTATACCTACAAAGCAAAATCATCTATTTGCAGAGTTCCTTACAGAGATATACTATATTTTTCAAGTTCGCTTCATCATGTGGAAATTCATACCACAACCGATATTTTACGTCAATACGAACGTCTTTCTACCGTAGAGAAATTTTTGCCCGCCTCTTTTGTACGCTGTCATCGTTCTTTTATTGTCAATTTAGAACATATTTATTCTATCACCCCACAAGAAATAGAGTTGACAAATAATGAACTTATACCTTACAGCTCCACGCATATAGATAAAGTAAAATCGCTATTTTTAAAATATTTTGGATAGATAGGAGAATAATAACAGGTGAAATTATTCAAAACAGTTTTAACTCTTTTCATATTCCCTATTGTCGCACTTGTCAATGCTTTTCAGATAATTTCATCTTTTTTTCATTATACATTCCTACTAATCTGATTATGCTCACGAATATCACATTAAATACAAATATACCTACACTAATTCCAAAAAACACTTCATACAGTATATTTTCAATTGGCATAGTGAAGACAACTTCCGAATTTCCGCTTTCATTTGTTTTTTCTATTGTGAACAATTTACTTTCATAATTTTCTTCCGCTACCCTATAATTCTTATGATAAAGATCATTATAATTCTTAAGAAAGTATTCACGGTCATCATTAACACCTATAAATTCACCGTCTGTGTCAAATATAGCTACATTATCAGATCTTGCAAAAAATAACTCTATTTGATTTTCCTTATTAATAATTAATTCCATTCCACCATAAACAGAGTCAGAAAGTTCTCCCATGTTTTCTTTTGGCAATAACGAATATAAATACTCGTTATTTGAGCCGTAAACTTGCACCGAATACGGATCAAAAATCCAATTACCCGCAATATATATTTTGTCTTCATCATCTATCGCAAAATCAGATATGTTAACAGGTCGTTGTTGATCGTAAAAATTAGTACCCTCTATTTTCCCACCGTTTGTACTACTTATAATATAAAACACTATTGTAATCACTATAGCCAATACAAACCCTAATCCCATACGTTCTATCCATTTTATATATTTTTCCATACTATCAACCTCCTATAGCATTCATTAACATTCTTTCAAAAAACATTTATACGCCAACATTTCTACACAATGTGGTCCGCCCGCACCCTTTCTATGATAATATTTTCTTTTTGCAAACACGGACCAATTCTCTCAATATACCAATTAAAATCGGTTATTTCCGACTTAGTTAAAACTTTTCGGTTTATTGTCAATGAAAAAATTACAGATAAACCTCTGTCTATCAGCAATTCTCCTCCACACTCTGTATCTTCCCATACAATTGAAATGCCTATCGTTTCTTTTCGTTTTTCTTTTTCATTCAGTATTGCAAACAATTTTTCTTTGCTTATTGCCTCTGATTGCCAATTAAAATCATCTACGTCATAAACAGGTAAATATAACGCTTTGTTTTCATTAGACTCACAAATAAACCTCCACCCACCATTTATAAGTATATCTATAATTTCCACGGCCTTTTTTTCGCATTTATATAAATCAAAAATTAAACTTGCCGTTGTCGACATAAAACCACCTCGCTTTATTTTATTAGATTTTTAGTCTAACTTAATATAAACACTATCGTTTATAATTTTAACATTCTCGGTTTCCTCGTTTAACTCTATTAAAATTGACTTTGCTTTGTTTCTTATATTTTCCCACTTCTCATTATTTTCTAATGCAAATAAACTCCATTCACACTTAGTCTCATCGGGCGAAGCCTTAAGCATCATAAACATATTTCCAAGTTCTTCTAACATTAATAAAACTTCACCGCTGATTACTCCATTGCTATACAAATCTTTTGCATACCAAATCAACACATTATCATAATCTATTGCAATTTCATCGGGAACCAAAACATACTCGGGGTAAATCTTAATTTGTTCACTGTATTTTGCCGCTACTACATGTAGCATACCTACAATGCTTTCATAGTTTAACTTTAATTTATTATCAGTCATCGCCATATTTTTCCTT
>CAYJNC010000146.1:0-5155 GCA_964371185.1 uncultured Christensenellaceae bacterium | reverse complement strand
TTCTCCGGGTGGATAATTTGCTCGTCGGTTAAATTCAATGTTTCTATAAACCTTTTTCTAAGCTGGGTAAGGTAGTGCAACGGACCGCCCAAAAACGCTACGTTGCCACGAATAGGACGCCCACACGCAAGGCCGGCAATAGTTTGGTTTACAACCGCCTGAAAAATTGAAACCGCAACGTCTTGCTTTGCGGCGCCTTCGTTTAGCAGTGGTTGAATGTCTGTCTTTGCAAACACACCACACCGAGCCGCAATCGGGTATATGCTGTTATATTCTTTTGCAAGTTCGTTTAAACCCATGGGATCTGTGTTTAAAAGCCTTGCCATCTGATCTATAAATGCACCTGTGCCTCCGGCACAAGTTCCGTTCATGCGTTGTTCTAAAGATGGCTTCATGTATGTTATTTTTGCGTCTTCCCCACCGAGTTCCAAAACAACGTCTGCATTTGGTATGTATTCTTTTGCGGCACTTGCGCCTGCTACAACTTCTTGCACAAAAGGTAGGTCTATCATCTTTGAGACCGTCAGCCCACCCGAACCGGTTATTGCGGCTTTCACCTTCAATTGTCCGCATTCTTCCGCTACTTCTTTAAATAAATTTAAAAGTTCACCCCGCACATCAGAATAATGACGGCGATATCGTGAAAACAATATGTTATTATCTTTATCAATTACTACTATTTTTATGGTTGTAGAACCTACGTCTAAACCAAGTACATTATATGGCATAATTACCTCCATTCACCTAATTAATTATTATAACAAAAATAATTGCTATTTTCAATCATACACAGTATGAATTTTAGATGAACAAAGTTATTTTTTAGTTTCCTACTCAAATAAACAACAACGCATAAACGGCGGTAATACAGCCCGTGATTGCAACCGCAATGCTTGAAAGTGCGCCCTCTGTTTCGCCTAACTCAAGTGCCTTTGTTGTCCCAAGCGCATGAGAGCTTGCCCCTATTGCCAAACCACGAGCCACCGGGTTTTTCACTCTAAATATTTTTATCATAAAAGGCGACAGCAAGACGCCCATAATTCCCGTCAGCAATATACAAATTATTGTAACGGAAGGAATTCCGCCCAAATTTTGTGAGATCACCATGCCAAAAGCAGACGTTACCGATTTTGGCAACAGCGATTTTGTCAGCGTGTCTGTAAGCCCGAACAGATTACAAAGAATGTATACGCTTGTTATGGCAACCGCCGCTCCGACGGCGCACCCAATTACAACCGGTAAAATATTTTCTTTTAACACAGATATTTTTTTATAGACAGGTATGGCCAGACAAACTGTTGCCGGCACTAACAATACGGCAATGTAATCTGCGCCCGTTTCGTACGCATAGTAATCAATGTTTAGCACACTAAGCAACACCATAATTATTATTGCCGCCACAACGAGCGGGTTTAACACTATCAGCTTTGTTTTTTTGTTTATATATACTCCCAAGGCATATGCACCCATGGTTAGCGCAATTCCAAAAAAAGGAGAGTAGAGCAGTTGGTTAATTATTTGCGTCATCTTTTATTCCTCTGCATTTTATTTTGAATGGCAACAACAATTTTAACTGTGTATGCGGTTGCGGCAAACGTAAGTATTGTAGAAATAAGGCATATCAGCAATATGGGCACAATATTTTCAACAAACAACGACAATTCAGCCAACAACGAAACGGCGGGCGGAACAAAGAAAAAAGCCATGTTCAAAACAAGCCACCCTCCTACTTTTTCTATCGATTTAAGTTTTATTATTTTTAGCACAAGCAACAGCAATAATATCACCATAGAGATAATACTGCCCGGCAAAGGGAACGGCAGTACGGTCGAAATAAATTCGCCTAAAAAACACAAACCGCTGATTAGTGCAAGTTCCTTAATTATTTCCATAAAATATACTCCTTTTACAATATTATATTAAGAGAATATAATATATGCAAACTAAACTTTGTCTTGTTGCTTGTATACATCTCTTTGTGTTACAATTACTTATCGAACAAATATAAAAAAACGGCATCGGGAGGCTGACTTTGAAAAAACACAAAATAAGTTTCTACGACATATTCATGTTTCCGTTTGAGGCCGGTTTTATCAAGAAAAAGCGTGCCGCGCTTATTGCAAACGCAAGCGGAAAAGTTGTTGAAATCGGGTTTGGAACGGGTGCTAACTATAGGTTTTACGATTTTAATTCGGTAGACAGCATTATCGCCTACGACATTTCGCTCAGACCGAAAGATTTAGAAAATGTGACTTTTATGGAAGGCAATGCCGAGAAATTGCCGTTTGCCGACAACAGCGTGGACACGGTTGTGGCAACACTTTTATTGTGTTCTGTTTTCGAGACACAACAGGCCTTGGCAGAAATTTACCGGGTATTAAAACCCGGCGGTAAATATATATTCATAGAGCATATTCGCCCACAAAAAGGCATGGGTAAATTTTTCGATGTGTTAAACAAACTTTGGACTAAAATTAGCTTTGGTTGCCAACTAAACAAAAAAACAATGCAAATGATAGAAAATTCAGGTTGGTTGCTAAACGGCCAATATAGCGGTTTTTTGCTGTATTACGGAATAGCAACCAAACCGTTGATGTAAATTATAATTCTTTTCGTCCGACACCTTCAAAATATGCTACCCTATCCGATAATTGCGGATATTTTTCTTTTGTCTGCCGAGAAACAATGCTTAACTCAACGTCTTTTTGTGCCAAACGCTCGCTGCCGATAACCGCCCACGTTGTGCTTTCTAAGTGTGTGAACTCCGGGAGACGAAGTTTTTCTGTGATAAAAGATTGTCTGGGTTGGTTTATGTCTTCACCGGATACTTGCATTAACTCGTACTCGTCACATAATTTCATAACACGTTTAAGCTGTTCTATCGAGTTACGGGTAGGCATGAATGCGATTGAGGCAAAGCCAAGTGCCTTGCTTTCTTCCATGAACAACTCTAAAAAATCGTCCTCGGCCTTCATGGCCTTTTTATCTCCGGTGGGCGACTCTAAAACGTCTCCTAAGTAGCAACGGCAAGGAATTCCTCCTACCTCTGTGAACAATGCTATGGCATCTTTAACGTTTAGAGTGTCTTCGTCGCAAGGCAGTAAAAACCTTGTTGTGTAATAACTTTTTAAAATATTAATTACATCATACTCATACGCATAAAAATCAACATCGTTTAGCATATTAATAACTTTATCGTCTAAATTTATTTTTACGTCATCTTGTAGGAATTGTATTAATTTTTCGCCTTTGCCGTATTTAGCAATAAAAATTTTAGCGAGCGCATGAAGAATATGCCTGTCTGTTATCGAACCACCTTCGGCCGCTTTTGAAATGGGGTAAACATCTTTGTCAAAATTAATATTTAAGCCAAAAGGCGTTATAAGTTCGTTCAGGCGTTCTGTTTGCGCACGGTTTCTTTTGTTGCGTTTTTCTCTTATTTCTGTTAAGGTAGGCTCTATCTTTTTAAGTGCCGACAAAGGCAAACCGTGAATGGTGTTGTAGCCGATTCCCTTTTGCTCTATGTAGTCTAACTGTCTTCCTTCAAGCCTTGTACCAACAAAATTCATGCGTACTTCTACGCCCACAGTTGTCGGTATGCCGAGTATAATACCCGCTTGAATAAATTCTTCAACGCCCGCAACGGAATCATGGTCCATCAACCCTATGGTGCTCAAACCCGCTATGTATGCTTTATAAACTATCATGGTTGGCGAATACGGTGAAAAAGAGTAGAACGAATGTACATGATTGTTTGTGTCATTGCTTACTTCACCTCTTCTGATTTCGCCCGAATCTACGCATTCTTTAATTTGCTTTAAGGCGGTTAGGCGGCTGTCTTTTGTGCCTGTGTTCAATAGAGTTTCTATTTTATTTATATTTGAAATATCTGCTGTCATGTTTACCCTCCTAATTTACTGTTTGTTAATATTATATCATAAACATTTTATTGTATAAATAAGTTTATGGGGTAAAAAAAAGACGTATGACTTAAATATCATACGACTTTACATTATTGGTGGACCACCGGGGACTCGAACCCCGGACACCCTGATTAAGAGTCAGGTGCTCTAGCCAACTGAGCTAGTGGTCCGTAATAAAAAAATGGAGCGGGTGATGGGAATCGAACCCACGTAGCCAGCTTGGAAGGCTGGAACTCTACCATTGAGCTACACCCGCCTGCTTAGAAAAATGGAGCGGTAGACGAGATTCGAACTCGCGACATCCACCTTGGCAAGGTGGCACTCTACCACTGAGCTACTACCGCATATACTCACATTATTCCAAAACGATTTGGTGCGGACGAAGAGACTTGAACTCTTACGTCGTAAGACACCAGATCCTAAGTCTGGCGCGTCTGCCATTCCGCCACGTCCGCTTGCGCCATTAAAAAGAAAATGGTGATCCATCAGAGATTCGAACTCTGGACACCTTGATTAAAAGTCAAGTGCTCTACCGACTGAGCTAATGGATCACATGTTGGTCAAGCGCTTGCTAACGCGTCACACTCAAGCAACGTAAGATATATTAACACATATAATCGCAACTGTCAACCTTTTTTTTGAAAGTTTTTTTTAGGCGCAAATTCCCGGTAAATGTTCAAAGCAAATGCCAAGACACTGTTACACATTAAGCTTGACACTCAATGGGATCTGCCCTACAATATGGAGTGGACACATGGAAATTCATCTCATACTATGGAGGTCAAATCTGACATGAAAAAAGGTACGTCTGTGCTGCGCACTTGGATCATTGCACTCGTGATAATGATTGGTATGGGAAGTATCACCGTTGCTACTGCGACGAAGTATCCATATGACACAGTGTGCATGAGCAACGTCAATCTGCGCAAAAGTGCAAGCACAAGCTCCATTGTGCTGGAACGCTTGGAAGCAGGAGATGCAATCACCATTTTGGGCACAAGTGGGAGCTATTATCGACTCTCGTTCGAAAATGTGACCGGGTATGCGCAAAAAGTGTATGTTGATGGCACAGACCCGAGTCCCGACCCAAGCCCCGACCCGGGCAGAACGTTGCAAGAACCGCTTGCCGTGTACACCTATCCTTATGACACGGTGGTGATTGATTATGTTAAATTTCGCAAAACAGCCAGCGAAACAGGCACAGTGCACCGTATGCTTGTGCCAAATGAAGA
>CAYJNC010000145.1:2250-5280 GCA_964371185.1 uncultured Christensenellaceae bacterium | reverse complement strand
GCCTATCGAGTTGTACGCAACGAATTTATTTCGTTGTTACCCCTTATTCGTGCAATAGATAATCTTCTTTCAGATAAAAAATATGACGTTCTCGGCGATATATATACGATTATCGGCATCGACGGTAACATTGCAAGCGGTAAAACTTCGGCAACAAAAATTTTATGCGATTACTACAACGCTAACGTCATTCATACCGACGATTTTTACACGCCGTTTGAATTACGCACCAAACAGCGTTTGAGTGAACCGAAAGGCAATATACATTACGAACGATTAATCGAAGAAGTATTGCTAAATATGGTTACAGAATCTCCGTTTACCTACAACGTATATGACTGTAAAACAGGCACCTACTCTCAAAAACGAACACTAAAAAAACCGGGGCTTACTTTTATTGAAGGAACCTATGCTCACCTTCCGTCTTTTTTACCTGCATACGACATTACCGCATTTTTTACAATTAACAACAAAACACAGCTTTCACGTTTGTCGAACCGTTGTCAAAACAGCTCTGTTTTCCCATATATTAACAAGTGGCTACCAAACGAAAAAAAATATTTTGACTATTATTCGGTTAGGGAAAATAGTGATATTATTATAAATAATTTCGGTTGCGAACCGTTTTTGCCGTCGCTCTAAAAAACACAAAGTAGACTCCAACGAAAAAAAGCATTATAATAACACTATATCAATAATTCTACGTAAATAACAGGAGGACAACCATGGTTTTAGGTTTAATTATTACACTCGGAGTAGGTGTTTTATGTTTGATTTTTGGTTTGTTGATATGGAAAAAACAAAAGATATCTCTTATTCATTCTTATCACTACACACACGTAAGCGAGGAAAACAAAAAAGCTTACACTGCCATGATGGGTAAGGGAATAACTATACTCGGCATCGGCATCTTGCTATACGGTATTTTTACCTTCGCCCTACAAATCCCATTCGGGTGGCTATTTTTACTGTTCGGCTTTATCATCGGCTTTGGAACAACAATACGTGCGCAAGTAAAATTCAACGGCGGAATGTAGCAAAATTATTACAAGGAGACGATACAATATGGATACCATGACATTATTTTCGGGAAAAATTTTCAACCCTACTTCTCCGGATCCTGCACAAATAGCAATTTCAGACATCGCCCACGCACTATCATTGTTATGCAGAGGAAACGGACACATTAAATATTTTTATTCGGTTGCTCAACACTCAATAAACTGCGCAAAAGAGGCCCAGGCAAGAAATTACAGTACACACATACAGTTTTATTGTCTTATGCACGATGCGAGCGAGGCTTACTTAGCAGACATCATCAGGCCTGTAAAAAAACATATCAGCCAATATTACATAATAGAAAAAACATTACAAGACCAAGTTTATTTAAAGTATACCCACAGACTCCCAACCGACAACGAATACGATTTTGTCGGCAAAGTAGACGACCAGATCCTTGCTTATGAGTTAAACACTTTAATGAACGGACATCATTCTTTTGATACTTCTACAATCAAAGGCGACTTATCCTTGGAACAAAAGCCGTTTTCAGTTGTCGAGCAAGAATTTATAGAAATGTTTAACCAACTCTGCCCCACCGTAACAATGAAATAGTTTGTTCACAGTCAGCAGACCATCTTAAACAATCAGCAAACTAAAAAGGCAATCCAAATGGATTGCCTTTTTTATTGGTTACAAAACTATTATTCTGAAACATATGGCAACAACGCCATTACACGTGCACGCTTAATAGCAACTGCAAGTCTTCTTTGGTGTTTTGCACAAGTACCCGAACTTCTACGGGGTGCAATCTTACCATGTTCTGTTATAGATTTTCTTAACTTTGATACATCTTTATAATCTATCACGTCAACCTTATCCGCACAAAAAGCACAAACTTTTCTTCTCGGACGACGGCCACGCATTGGTCTTTTTGATCTTTCTTCGCTCATATCCTAAGATTTCCTTTCTAATATTATATGCCGTTCTTATCAATACTAATATTTGACTTAGAACGGTAGTTCCGAATCCTCTAAAGGTTCGAAACTCGACATTTCGTCTGCAAACATTTCGTCAGCGCTTGGTGCCGGTTGTTGTGTGTACGTCTCTCTACTGGTCGCTCCCGGGTTTTGAGCCTTGCTTGTAACAAATTCAACCTCATCACACACAACTTCGGTTACGTATCTGCGTACGCCGTTCGCATCGTCGTATGTTCTTGTTTGAATATTACCCACAATTCCTATTTTTGAGCCTTTAACAAAATATTTGCTAACAAACTCACCCGTCGCCCGCCATGCAACACAGTTAATAAAATCTGCCTGCTGTTGACCGTCTTGGCTCCTATATCTGCGCTGAACGGCAACACTGAACGTAGCAACCGAAACACCCGAAGGTGTATTCTTCAGTTCAGGGTCCCTTGTTAAATTCCCTACTAAAATCACCTTATTCATATTGGCGCTCCTTTATTGTTTTTCCGGATTGATTACAATATAACGTAATACATCGTCTGAAATCCTGTAATTTCTCTCAAGCTCTGCCGGCAAGTCTGTCGGCGCAGAGAAATTTACAAGCACATAATATCCATCTTCAATGTAGCGGATTGGGTATGCTAAGCGTCTTTTGCCCCATTCGTCGATATTCTCGATTTCGCCACCGTTAGCGGTAATGATATCTGCAAATCTCTTAATGATCGCTTCACGCTTTTCTTCTTCCATATCCGGCTTTAAGATATACAAAGATTCGTATTTTGCCATTTTTTTCACCTCCTCATGGTCTATGGCCCTGCTTTTTGTCCGCAGAGCAAGGACGTTTTGCCTATTAATTATATATTCACCATAAAACAATGTCAAGCATTTTAATAACCAAAAACCATATTTCGACGGCTTTTCAGGCAAATGCTACACCTCCGGTCACATTGACTTTTATATATAAACATAGTATAATGTTAGGAACTATACTTAGTTTGGAGGCTCTTATGTTCGGCAAAAAAAAGAAGGATGGTCCTATGCATCCTAATCGTAAATATAAAGG
>CAYJNC010000145.1:0-2150 GCA_964371185.1 uncultured Christensenellaceae bacterium | reverse complement strand
ATCAAAGAACCTGTTTCTCAAATTACCGCTGTAGGAACATATGTAGAACCCGAGCCCGAAGTTTCTGCACCTACCATGTCTCAAATTCAGACGGGCAGCGGTGGCGGATCTATTGAAGGCTTACCCGTAAAATACACCGCAAGCGTTGAAGTTACCGCCTATTGTGCACATTGTAATTCCGGAAACAAAACCGCAAGTGGCGCCTACCCATCTTGGGGAACTTTGGCCGCTAACTTAGCAAACTTCCCATTCGGCACAAAAATTTACGTGCCCGGCTATGGTGTCGGAGTCGTACAAGATACCGGTGGTTTTGGTGGTAAAACAAACGTTATTGACGTATACTTAGGAGACAACGGCAGTTGCCAATGCGGAAGCATGTGGGGTCGGCAGCACTTAACGGTTTCGGTTTTAGGTTAGTTTACTAAAGAGCGTGCAACCTTATGTACGCTCTTTTAATTATTTTTTACGTAGACATATTTAAGGAGATTTCACTTTGAACATTACTTCCCCAAAAGACATTTCTGCACTACTTAAAGAAAATAACTTGTCTCCCCTAAAAAAATTCGGACAGAATTTTTTATGCGACGAAAATATTATTAATAAAATCCCAGACGCAACAGGAGTTGGTGAGCGATCTAACGTGCTTGAAATAGGCACAGGCTTAGGAGCACTTACATCGGCACTTGCAAAGCGCACAAAGCGCGTGGTTTCGGTAGAGATAGACAAAGGCTTGCTTGCGTTACACAATCAAACGCTCGCCGGTTTTAACAATCTGCAAATAATTGACGGCGACATTTTAAAATTAAACATAAAAGAAGTAGGAGAACAATATTTTGCCGGCGAAAGCTTTTTTGTATGCGGCAATCTTCCTTACTATATAACAAGCAAAATTCTTATGCACGTCTTAGAAGCCGATGCGCCCGTTTTAGGCATGACGGCCATGGTACAAAAAGAAGTTGCAAGCCGGTTGTCGGCACAGCCAAAAGACAGCGACTACGGAGCTCTCACGGCCTCGTGTAACTATTATGACATTCCAAAACTTTTATTTTTAGTTTCACACAACTGTTTTTATCCCGCGCCCGACGTCGAATCGGCAATAATACAATTCGATCTAACCAAACAAACCTTGCCTGTTGAAAGACAACTGTATTCTAAGGTTGTGCGTTGTGCATTTTCTATGCGCAGAAAGACAATTATTAACAATTTAAAACAAATAGCAACCGTAGAAGACATAAACACCGCCTTAACCGCCTGCAACATCTTGCCAACGCTACGGGCGCAAGACATTTCACCCGAACAATTTTGCTTGTTAACGCAAAAATTTGTTGATTTGAATGTCTTAAAACAGGTTATATAACAAATGTTAAAATATTATTGAAATTTTTTTAAAAATAAAAAGGAAAAAAGATTTCAATATCGAATTTATTAAATAGGGCAAATTTAGCTTGCTTTGAAAACTTGCGAAAAAACATACGGTTACGTATGTAATATTTAAATAATATAATTATAATGGAGGTAATTTAATGGAAACATACGGTTTAGAGAAATTAGGGATTTTAAACCCTTCCACCGTTCACCGCAACCTTTCTCCCGCTCAGCTCATCGAAGCTGCTGTTAAAAGAGGAGAAGGCACTTTGAGCAACACAGGTGCTCTTGTTGTTACAACAGGAAAATACACAGGTCGTTCACCTAACGACAAATTTGTTGTAGACACACCCGACATTCACGACAAAATTGCTTGGGGCAAAGTTAACGTGCCGATCGCCGCTGAAAAATTCGAAGGCATCAAACGCAAAATGCTTGCTTATTTGCAAAACCGTGAACTCTACATTTTTGATGGTTTAGCAGGTGCTGATCCGGCTTGCACAAAAAAATTCCGTGTTGTTAACGAATTAGCTAGCCAAAACCTTTTCATTCACCAATTATTGTTACGTCCGACTGCTGACGAATTAGCATCATTCGGCGAAGCAGATTTCACAATCATCGCTGCTCCAGGTTTCAAATGCGTACCGGAAGAAGACGGCGTAAACAGCGAAGCTGCAATCATGGTTAATTTCTCTGAGAAATTAGTTCTTGTAGCAGGTTCACAATACTCGGGCGAAATGAAAAAGAGCGTTTTCTGCATCATGAACTACTTACTTCCCGACGAA
>CAYJNC010000144.1:0-5389 GCA_964371185.1 uncultured Christensenellaceae bacterium | reverse complement strand
ATTGCAAGTTGTAATACTCTGCCCGATCATGTTTTAGACAATTCTGCCATCAAGCAAGACGACGTGTTCATAGTGCTCTACACTTCCGGCACAACCGGCAACCCAAAAGGCGTTATGCTAACCCACAAGAATTTATTGTCATTTTTCGGAACTTACAACAATAAGTTTAACATAACACATGAAGATGTGATGAGTGCCTATGCAAGCTACGGGTTTGACGCAAGCATGATGGAAGTGCATTCGGCACTTATAAACGGTTCTACACTGCACATCATACCCGAATCTATGCGCTTAGACATTAGCGGCATAGAAAAATATTTCAACGAAAACGGTGTGACCGTTGCATTTATGACTACTCAATTAGGCCGACAATTTGCCGACAGCATGAACAGCAAAACCCTGCGTATATTGATAGCCGGAGGGGAAACATTGGTTCCGCTAAAACCGCCTACGGATTATTCTTTGATAAACGGATACGGGCCAACGGAATGCACTGTCTTTGCGACTCAATTTCATGTAGACAAGCTATACGACCGTGTCCCAATAGGCAAGGCGAACGACAACACAGACATTTACATCGTCGACACAGACGGCAATTTAGCGCCTGTCGGTGTGGCGGGCGAAATTTGTATTTCCGGTAAGCAAGTTGCAAAAGGCTATTTGAATCGGCCGGATTTAACGGCAGAAAAATTTGTAGACAACCCCTTCGTAAAAAAAGCCGGCTACGAAAAAATGTATAAAACCGGCGACATTGCACGCTTGTTGCCAACCGGCGACGTCGATTTTGTCGGCAGGCGAGATTTCCAGGTGAAAATCAGAGGGTTTAGGATAGAATTAGCCGAGATAGAAATGCGTATTCGTGAATACGACGGAATAAGCGATTGTGTCGTTGCGGCACAAGAAAATGCCGGCGGAGGCAAAAAAATTGTGGCATACATAGTTGCAAAAGACACCGTTACCATAAGCGATTTGCACGATTTTATTGCCCAAAAATTGCCCATATACATGGTTCCTTCGGCGACCCTTCAATTAAAAAGCATTCCGCTCACAAGAAATGGCAAGGTAGACAAACGCCAATTGCCACACATAACAATTGCACAAGAAGAAATTATACCCCCAAAAACGGCACTTCAAAAACAAATTATAGAATGTTTGTCTCCGATTTTAGGAGATGTTGAAATAGGCATAGAGACCGATTTAATTTATGCGGGGTTAAACTCTCTTTCTTGCATCAGGGCGGCAGTAGAGCTTACCAAGGCGACCGGAAAGAACGTTACCGCCAAAAATATTATGGAAGAAAAAACGGTTTTAAGCATCGCCTCGGCAATAGAACGTTCGCAAGAATACAAGGAGAAAACGTTCGATAAATTGGAAGAATATCCGCTGACGCAAAACCAAATGGGTTTGTATTTCGCTTGTGTAAAAGAGCCGGGCACAATTTCATACAACATACCGATAGAAATAAAGCTATCCGCTAACGTCGACCCTATTCGGCTTAAGAATAGCATAACAAGCGTTATAGATGCACACAGCTATATAAAAACACGCATACACGCAAAGAACAACCAGCCCATGCAGTTGCGTGCAGACGATGCGCAGATAAAAATACCCCTAACAAATTGTTCTCAAGCGGAATATTGCGAGTTTAAAAAATCTTTTGTTAAGCCGTTCGCCCTTTTCGACGACAATTTATTTAGGATAAACATATTTAGCACCGATGAAAATGTATATATGCTATGCGATTTTCATCATATAATTTTCGACGGTGCGTCCGTAGACATTTTCTTAAGAGATTTGTTGTCGGCATACGAAAACAAGGCTTTATCTGCCGAAAAATTTACCGGCTTCGACATGGCACTTTTAGAGCAAGACGAAGAGCAAAAGGCACAACAAGCACAGGCGCAAGAGTTCTTCTCGAAAAAACTTCAAGATAAAGATGGCGCAACCATGTTGCGAACGCATGGCGACGCAACCCACGGCAGTGCAAATGTTACACATTCTCAAATATTAAAAGCAAGCATAAAAGAAGCTGTTTTGGGGCTGGGGGTGACGAGCGCTAATCTGTTCTTTGCGGCAACCGCACTTGTTATCGGCCGTTTTGCCCACACAAAAGACGTGCGCATCGCCACCATAACAAACGCAAGAGACGGTTTGCAAGTGCAAAACACCTGCGGTATGCTTGTTAAAACTTTGCCGGCCATAATTGAAATAGATTCGGAGGAAGAGGCAAAAGACTATGTTTTAAGGGCACACGAAAACATGATAGACACGCTCAGCCATCATCAGTATTCATACATTAAAGCGGTTTCCGACCACAACTATAATTCACAAATACTATATGCCTTCCAAGAAGGTGTTGTTGCGGAATACAGCCTTAATAAAGAAAAATTATCTATTGTTCCGATAGAAACAAACAGCTTTAAATTTCCTGTTTCGCTCAGCATACATTCGAAAGGCGAATATTACGTTGTCGAGGCGAAATACGACAACAGTTTGTTTAGCGCCAAAAACATGCAAAATTTAACAGATTGTATTGCGAAAACCGCACAGACTTTGTTATATTCACAAAAAGAAAAAATGAAAAACATTTCTGTGCTGACAGAAAATCAATCGGAAGTAATTGGGCGTTTCAACAAAAACATACTGCCCGAAAAAAACATCACACTGCATAGCCTGTTTGAAGATTGTGTTAATAACAACAAAGACAAGCCGGCGGTTTATGCCTGCGACGGCGAATTTACCTATTCACAACTCAATGCAAAAGCAAATTCGCTTGCGAATGGGTTGATAAAAAGAGGGGTAAACCCGGGCGACAGAATAGGACTCATGCTAAAAAGAGACAGCAAAGTGTTGATCGGCATTTTTGGAATTTTGAAGGCAGGCTGTACCTATATTCCGATAGACCCCGAATACCCAAAAGAAAGGGTGGCACATATTTTAGCAGACAGCGGTGCTAAATTTGTGCTGACAAACGAAGAGAACGAAATAAAAAACAGCTTAAACATTAATGGCCTGTTGCAAAACGAAACAGACATCAACCCAAACCGCAACATAGACGCTAACACCCCGTGTTATATAATTTACACTTCCGGATCTACCGGCAAACCAAAAGGTGTTACCATAACACACAACAACATAGTAAACTATGTGTTGCCCACGGCCGAAAACAGGCATGTTACGGCATTGGTGCAAAACGATTGTAGGGTGGTTTCGGTTACAACCATAAGTTTTGATATGTACGCAAAAGAATCTTTGGTTCCTCTGACAAACGGTCTTTTTGTTGCACTTGCAGACGACGAACAGTCTAAGAACCCGGGAGCACTTGCCGAGTTGATGAAAAAATGTAGCATTACGGCTTTTAATTCTACACCTTCTCGGCTGTTGCAATACATGCAATTAGACGAAATAATAACGGCACTTTCTTCCTGCAAAGTAATAATGGCAGGCGGCGAGCCCTACCCCTTGGCGCTGTACGAAAAATTGATAAAAATAGCCGATGATGCAGTGTTTATCAACACATACGGTCCGACCGAAATAACCGTATCTTGCAACGCAAAAATTTTAACCGGCGGCGAAGTAACCGTTGGTGCGCCTCTTTATAACGTAGGCGAGCAAATTATGGATATAGACGGAAACCCCCTTCCCATAGGGGCGGTCGGCGAATTATGGGTATACGGCAACGGCGTTGCATTGGGTTACTTTAACAAGGCAGACCTTACCGCCGAGAGATTCATAATAAAAGACGGCATCAGATATTATAAAACCGGCGACTTGGCAAGTTGGACAGAAAACGGCGATGTTATAATATTGGGCAGAAACGACGGCCAAATCAAACTGAGAGGGTTACGCATTGAAATAGGCGAAATTGAACATGCTATTTGCGCTGTCGAGGGCATAGACGAATGTGTTGTTGCAGTGAAAAATATTCACGGGCAAGAGCATTTGTGTGCCTACTACACGGCAAAAGAAGAAATTTCCTCCGAGAAAATAATAAACAAGTTGGAAGATTCTCTAACACGTTACATGATTCCAACCGCCTATCTGAGAATTAAGCAAATCCCCCTCACGCCGAACGGAAAGGCCGATAAAAACGCACTTCCCGAGGCTAAGCTAATGAACAGCGAGGTATATGAAGCACCCAAAAATAAAAAAGAGGAAATCTATTGCGAAATTTTTGCAAAGGCACTCGGTCTGCAAAAAGTTGGTGCCACCGATAATTTCTTCCACATAGGCGGAACGTCTTTACTTGTGACACAGGTAACCATAGACGCTACACAGGCAGGTTTTGCTTTAAGTTACGGCGATGTGTTTGCAAACCCGACAGCAAGGGAACTTGCCGCCATGCAAGAAGGCGAAAGCAAAAGAGAGAGCAAAGAAGAAATAACCGACTACGATTACACTGAAATAGACAAACTCTTAAAAGAAAACACCATAGACGCATTGGTGAATGGCAAAAGAAGAGAGCTCGGCAACATTTGTATTACCGGTGCAACCGGCTTTTTAGGCATACACGTACTAAAAGAGTTTTTAGACAACGAAACCGGAGCGGCATATTGCATTGTCAGAGGCGGTAATATGTCTGCACTAACACGGCTAAAAGGCATGTTGGTATATTATTTTTCCGACAGTTACGACGAGTTGTTCGGCTCAAGAATTTTTGCAATAGAAGGAGACATAGTAAAAGACGACGTTTACGAGAAGTTAGATTCTTTCCAAATAGACACCTACATAAACTGTGCGGCTAATGTTAAACATTTTTCTGCCGGCACAGACATCAGAGACGTCAATTTGGGTGGGGCACAAAAAGGAATAGATTTTTGCGTGCGTAAAGGTTGCACCTTCGTGCAAATCTCTACCGCCAGCATTGCCGGGTTAAGTGTAGACGGTGTGCCAAACAAAAACACAACGTTAGACGAAACCATGTTGTATTTCGGGCAAGACCTTTCAAACAAATATATCCACAGCAAATTTTTGGCTGAGCGTGCCGTTTTAGAGGCGGCGGTGTCCGGGTTAGACGCAAAAATAATGAGGGTCGGAAACCTTATGGCCAGAGACACCGACGGAGAATTTCAGGCTAATTTTTTAAGCAACAATTTCTTAAGCCATATAAAAGCCTACGAAATTATCGGCGCAATCAATTACAAGAACATGACAACAAATTCCGAGTTTGCACCCATAGACTACACCGCAAAGGCTGTGCTATCTTTGGCAAAAACGCCGAAAGAATGCCGTGTTTTCCATCCATATAACAATCATACCGTGTTTATGGCAGACATAATAAGCACTCTTTTAGACTTAGGAATTGTTATAAAGCCGTGCGAGCAAGAAGAATACATGCTTGCGGAAAAAGAAGCCATGCTTGACAAAAACAAGGCTAAATATCTAAACT
>CAYJNC010000143.1:0-5424 GCA_964371185.1 uncultured Christensenellaceae bacterium | reverse complement strand
TTATATCGGTGTTACAATATCGATATAATAATATTGATAAGGAGTGATTGTCATGGCGCGTTTTACTTTACCACGTGATATATATCATGGAGAGGGTACTTTAGAAGAGTTAAAGAAATTAGATGGGAAAAAGGCTATTGTTGTTGTTGGGGGCGGATCGGTTAAAAAGTTTGGTTTTTTAGATAAGGTCGAAGCATATCTTAAAGAAGCAGGCATGGAGGTTGAAATTTTTGAAGGTGTAGAGCCGGATCCTTCTGTTGAAACTGTTATGAAAGGTGCTCGGGCAATGCTTAAGTTTGAACCCGATTGGATAGTTTCTATAGGCGGTGGTTCGCCGATAGATGCGGCAAAGGCGATGTGGGCATTTTATGAATATCCGGAGGTTACTTTCGAGTCGCTTTGCATACCTTTTAATTTCCCTACATTAAGAAAAAAAGCGCGATTTTGCGCAATTCCGACAACTTCCGGAACGGCAACAGAGGTTACGGCTTTTTCTGTAATAACAGATTATGCTAAGGGTATTAAATATCCGCTTGCAGATTTTAACATAACTCCCGACGTGGCAATTGTTGACCCGGAACTTGCTCAAACTATGCCAAAAACGCTAACGGCAAACACGGGAATGGACGCATTTACACATGCGGTTGAAGCCTATGTATCCACAATGAACAGCGATTATACAGATCCCCTTGCACTACATGCTATCAAGATGATCAGCGAGGAACTTGTTGATTCGTATAACGGTGATGTTGCGGCGAGAAACAGAATGCATAATGCGCAATGTTTGGCAGGTATGGCCTTTTCAAACGCACTTCTTGGTATAGTCCATTCGATGGCACATAAAACCGGTGCGGCATATAGTGGTGGGCACATAGTGCATGGTTGTGCAAATGCCATGTATTTACCTAAAGTAATCGCTTTTAACAGTAAGGCGCCTATAGCAGAGAAACGCTACATAGAAATTTCCAAATATTTAGGACTCGAGCCGACTGTTGCGGCGTTGATAGATCATATCATCGGCTTGAATGAAAAGTTAAATATTCCTACGTGCATCAAAGAATATGACGATGGAATAATAGACGAAAAAGAATTCCTTGAAAAGTTGCCGAAGGTGGCAGAACTTGCGGTTTCGGATGCTTGTACGGGCTCTAACCCCCGAGAGATTTCACCAAAACAAATGGAAGAATTGTTGAAAGCTTGTTACTATAATACCGAAGTAAACTTTTAACATTGAAGTTTAGCTCCGCCTTTTAAAGTAACAATGCGATTATGCTTTGGTTATTTTGAACGGCGGGGCAATATATAAATAATTCGGGAGAATAATATGAAAATAACGGTATGTATTGGCAGTTCCTGCCATCTTAAAGGCTCGAGAAATGTTGTTGAAATATTCAGAGACCTAATAGAAAAACATGGATTGCAAAATATTGAGCTGACGGGAACGTTTTGTATGGACAACTGTTTGAATGGTGTCTGTGTGCACATAGACGGTGAACATTATACGGTTAAACCCGATACGGCTGAAACATTTTTTAAAGAAAAAATTGCAAAAGAGAAAGAATTATGAGAGAAATTCTTAGATTAAAAAAATCGAATTGTAAAAATTGTTATAAGTGTATCAGGCATTGCCCGGTTAAATCTATTAGATTTTCGGCAAATCAGGCACACATTTTGCCGGAAGAGTGCATACTTTGCGGAGAATGTTTTGTTGTCTGTCCACAGAATGCAAAAGAAGTCAGAGACGATGTTGAAAAATTAAACGTTATGATTTTAGAAGGTAGCACCGTGATTGCAAGTGTTGCACCTTCTTTTGTTGCAAATTATAGGGTTGGGTTTTCGGCGATGAGAACGGCGCTTAAAAAACTTGGCTTTGCGGATGCCGAAGAGACCGCCATAGGGGCAACTATGGTGAAAAAAGCATATGAAAAATTGATAAAAACAACAGATGGAGTCTTAATTTCTTCTTGCTGTCCGGCGGTAAACAAGCTAATAACAACGCATTATCCAAAAGCGTCTGCGTATCTTGCGAATGTTGTCACGCCTATGAGTGCTCATTGTGAGGACATAAAAAAAAGATATCCCGATGCTAAAACGGTGTTTATTGGGCCTTGTATTGCAAAGAAGGCAGAGGGAGACGAAGAAGGCGTAGATGCGGTTCTTACTTTTGAAGAGCTTACTTGTATGCTTAATAATAAAGGCATCACTTTTGACGAGTGTGAAAAAGAAGAAGGCGTCAGGGCGAGTTCTTTTCCGATATCCGGAGGAATAATAGCCTGTATGGACAAAGAAAGGGACGATTTTGAATATATTAAAGTCGATGGCTTGCAAAATTGTGTTCAAGCAATAAACGATGTTGTCGACGGAGAAGTCAACAAATGTTTTATTGAGATGTCTGCATGTAGCGGAAGCTGTGTGGGCGGGCCGGTAATGGAACAAAAAAATTCTATAACCGATTATATAGAAGTCAAAAAATATGTTGGGCAAAATGATGCGTGCGTTGATATGAACGAAACGGCATTAAAAAAACGTTACGAGCCGGATTGCGAGCGGCGATTATATAGCAAGGAAGAGATAGATGCAATATTGAAATTAATGGGTAAGACGTTGTTAGAACACGAGCTTAACTGTGGAAGTTGCGGATATGATTCTTGCAGAGACAAGGCAATTGCGGTAATGGACGGAAAGGCAGAACCGTCTATGTGTCTACCGTTTTTATACGAAAAAACAGAAACGTTTTCCGGGCATATAGTTAACAATTCGCCTAATGCGATAATAGTTTTAAACGATGAACTCGAAGTACAGCAAATAAACAAGGCCGCACTTGAGCTTATGTCTATCAGAAGTGCCGCCGATGTTCTCGGAGATGGCATAGTCAGAATTTTAGATCCGGCAGATTTTATATTCGTTAAGAAAAATGGGTTAAACGTCAGAGACAAACAGAAGTATCTTGCCGAATATAAAAAACATGTGGAAATGACAATCATTTACGATAAAAGCTATAAATTATTCATGTGCATCATGAGAGACATTACCAAAGAAGAAACCGCAAAAGAGCGCAAAGAGCTGATAAACAGGCAAACTGTTGAAACGGCCGACAATGTTGTTGAAAAGCAGATGAGAATAGTACAAGAAATAGCATCTTTATTGGGTGAAACGGCGGCAGAAACAAAGATTGCACTCACAAGGCTAAAGGAGTCTTTAAAAGATGAATGAGTATTTTACCGAAATAGGATATAAAAGCCTTATAAAGAACGGCGAGGAATTATGCGGAGATAAAGTGGTGGTCGTTAACCGTGAGGACGGAGTAATAGTGGTTTTAGCAGACGGTTTGGGTAGTGGTGTTAAGGCAAACATACTGGCAACACTTTGCTCTACAATTGTTTCTACAATGATGTCTGCGGGAATGTCTATTGAGAATTGCGTGGCTACCATAGCATCAACCCTTCCGGTGTGTTCGGTTAGGGGGGTGGCATACTCAACTTTTACTATTATACGCCTGATAAACGATGAAGTGGCAGAGATTTTTAGGTACGATAATCCGGATGTGATATTTTTAAGAGACGGTGAGGAGAAAAAATATCATCAGGAAGAGCTTGTTATAGATGGAAAGAAGGTGTATTATTCAAAATTTCCGGTACAAGATGGAGATTTGCTTATTGCACTAAGTGACGGAGCAATTCATGCGGGGGTAGGCAGAGAGCTTAATTTTGGTTGGGAACTACCGCAAATCAGCGATTATATTAAAAAATTTTCGCATGTCGGGTATACGGCAAAAACACTAAGTTCTATACTCCTTGAAGAGTGCGACAGTTTATATGGTGGCAAACCCGGCGATGATACAACCGCATGTACGTTAAGAATCAGGAAACGTGAGCAGGTTAATTTGTTGATAGGTCCGCCGACAAGCAAAGAAGATTGTTCAAAGATGATGTCGCTGTTTTTTTCTAAGGCGGGCAAGCACATTGTTTGCGGTGGAACAACCTCAAAAATTGCGGCAGACTTTTTGGGTGAGAAGGTTGAGGTGGATTTAACTTTTCATAGCGCCGATATACCTCCTATTGCGAAGGTTAAGGGAATTGATTTGGTTACAGAAGGTGTTATAACAATAAATAAGGTGCTGGATTACGCAAAAGACTATGTCAGCGGAAACGACAATTACTCTGAATGGGGATACGGCAAAGATGGTGCATCTCTTATTGCTACAATGCTTTTTGAAGAAGCTACGGACATAAATTTTTATGTAGGTAGGGCGATAAACCCGGCACATCAGAACCCCGGGTTACCCATTAACTTCAATATTAAAATGAATTTAGTGGCAGAAATAGCAGATTATCTTGGGCGAATGGGGAAAAATATAAAAGTAAGTTACTTTTAGTATGAGGTATGAATATGAATGATATTGTTAAAGACAGAAGATTTGATACTAAGGTGCAATATATTAAGTATATGGTGTTGCGAGAGGTTTCAAAACTCGCTTTTGCGGGAACGTTGACTTCAGAGTTGTTAGACATACCAAATACTATTTTACCGGGAAACGGGGCAAGTATGCGTTGTTGTGTTTTTAAAGAACGTGCCGTTATTGCTCAGCGTGTTAAGCTTGCTATGGGGGGAGACAAAGAAAACCCTAATGTCATTCAAAGCATTTCTATTGCGTGTGACGAATGCCCGGTGGAAGGATACAAAGTCGGCGCCGCTTGCAGAGGGTGCATTTCGCATAGGTGCGGAGACGTATGCCCGAAAGATGCAATAATTTTTGGGCATGATCAAAGAGCGGTCATAGACAAGGATAAATGTGTAGAATGCGGAAGATGTGCAAAAGTATGCCCATACAGCGCAATCGGCGATTATAAAAGGCCTTGCGAAAATGCGTGCAAGGTTGATGCAATCGGCATTGCCGAGGATAAGTCTGCTTTTATTCATAACGATAAATGTGTCTCGTGCGGAGCCTGTGTGTATCAATGCCCTTTCGGCGCAATTTCAGACGTTTCATACATACTAAATGCAATAGACATAATTAAAAACAGTGAGAATAATAAAAAGTATAAAGTTTATGCGGTTGTGGCGCCGTCTATTTCGAGCCAATTTGGCTATGCTAAATTGGGACAAGTTATCACTGCGATAAAAGAACTTGGTTTTTTCCATGTAATCGAGGCTGCGTTAGGTGCGGATATGGTTGCGGATTCGGAAAGCAAAGAGTTGGTCGAAAAAGGATTTCTGGCGAGTTCGTGTTGTCCTTCTTTCGTTAAATATGTAGAACAGAAATTCCCGGATTTTTTACCAAATGTGTCTCATAATATATCTCCTATGGGTGCGATTGCAAAATATATTAAAAGCACCGATGAAAAGGCGAAAGTTGTGTTTATCGGGCCGTGTACATCAAAAAAGATGGAGGCTAAGAAAGAAACAATAATCCACTATGTAGAT
>CAYJNC010000142.1:0-5476 GCA_964371185.1 uncultured Christensenellaceae bacterium | reverse complement strand
CGTTTTGCTATGTCCATAATATTTTTAACATATTCTAATTTTTCGTTATCGCATAAAGATTTTCCGATTTCAAAGCCTTGTGCTTTTATGAAAGTGAACGCCATGCCACCACCGATAATCAGACAATCTACTTTGTCGAGCAGGTTTTCGATAACCGCTAATTTATCAGAAACTTTTGCACCACCGAGTATTGTAATGAACGGACGTTCGGGATTTTCGAGCGCTTTTCCCATGAAATCGAGCTCTTTGCCGATTAAGTAACCTGCAACAGCCGGTAAATATTCTGTAACACCTGCCGTTGAAGCATGCGCCCTGTGCGCCGTTCCAAAAGCATCGTTTACATAGATATCCGCAACGCTTGCAAGTTGTTTTGCAAATTCCAAATCATTTTTGGTTTCTTCTTTATGAAAACGTAAGTTTTCAAGCAACACAACTTCGCCACATTCAGCTGAATCTACCGCTGTTTTTGCTTCTTCGCCTATGCAATCTTTAGCAAAAATAACTTTTGTGTCTAAAATTTCGTCTAAACGTTTTGCCACAGGTGTCAAAGAAAACTCGGGTTTAACTTCGCCCTTTGGTCTGCCCAAATGAGACATAAGTATAACTTTTGCATTGTTTTCAAGCAAGTACTTTATTGTAGGCAAAGCCGCTTGTATTCTTGTTTCATCGGTGATTTCGCCGTCAGCATTGAGCGGCACGTTAAAATCTACACGAACAAGCACATTTTTTCCACCTACATTGATATCTTCGATAGTTTTTTTCATTACGATTCCTCCGTTTTTTGATTAAAACTTTTTTATACATCTTTATTTTAATAAATTACTGTGCAATAAGCAAGTAAAACTTACACAACATCTTCTTTTATTATGCCTTCGGCAATTGACGAAGAATGATCGGCGATACGTTCTATCATGCTGACCAAATCGGTAAAGACTGTGCTCGCAACAGCAGAACACTCACCCTTGCGCAACCTCTTTATATGATTTTTCTTGAGTTTCAACTCGAGTTCGTCTACCTCATCTTCAATTTCAACCACACGAGCGGCAATTGTAACATCTTTTTCTTGCAACACTTTTATGGCAAGTTGCAAAGCCTCTTCCGCCCGAGAAGCCATGTATGTAATTTCTTCTTCGGCTTTTTTGCCTATTTTTATCTTGCCTTCAACCCTGTGCATAGCCAAGTCGGCAATGTTTTCTGCAATGTCTGAAATTCTTTCTATGTTCATGACGGCATGAAGTGTTTGCGAAACGCTCAGCATATCGCCCTCAGACAGTTCCTTACCGGATAATCTTGCTAAAATTTCGGTGATTTCATGATCTAAATAATTCACCGTCTTTTCATTGTCCATAATTTCATGGACAAGCTTTTCATCTTTTTGCATAAAGGCCTTAATGGCATTCGTAAAGTTGTCGTTCGCCATCTTCATCATGCGTTCGGTTTCTTTCATTGCAAGCCCAACAACAACCGTCGGGACTTCCGGCAACGGTGAAACAAGGAATTCGAGTTTCCTGCCCTCTTGTTTTTTGTCTTCGCCACGTATGAGAAAACATACAATTTTGGGCAACACCCACGGCACGAAAAGGAAAATTGCAACCATGACTATGTTAAAGAAGGTATGGAAGTTTGCCATCTGACGAACGTCGTCTCCCGGTGTCCACGACGCCACCCAATCGACAATCGGAGTTGTCTGCAATAATATCATAAAGAGCATAGAGCCTATTATGTTGAACAAAAGCAAAGCCAATGCCGTTCTTTTCGCCGTCTTAGAGGCACCGAGCGATGCTAAAATTGCCGTTATACACGTTCCTATGTTTAGGCCTAAGATAACATAAACCGCACTTTCAAGGCCAAACACGCCCTGCATTGCAAGTGCTTGTGCAATACCCATTGTTGCGGAAGAACTTTGTATTATCATCGTGATGCCGGCACCTGCAAGCAAGCCTATCCACGGTTCTTCAAAGGTTGCAATCATGTCTATGAAGGGTTGATAATCGCGCAACGGCGCAATAGCCTCCGACATTACGTTCATACCAAAGAACAGTATTCCAAGGCCCCCTATGGCCTCGCCTAATCTGCGAAGAGAACGTTTTTTTGAAAATAAAAGTATGATTACGCCTACAAATAAAATTATCGGCGCCAATTCTGTTATCTTAAACGAAACAATTTGCGCAGTTATTGTTGTACCGATGTTTGCACCCAAGCCTACATGTATGGCGTTTGAAAGCGACATAAGACCCGCATTAACAAACCCTACCACCATAACCGTCGTGGCCGAAGAACTCTGAATCAGCGCCGTAATACCCGTACCGATCCCAACTGCCGCAAAGCGATTTTTTGTCAGCTTTTCAAGCCCGTTTCTTAATTTATCGCCGGCTAAAGCCTCGAGCCCGTCAGACATTAGTTTCATTCCGTATAGGAATAAGCCTAAACCACCCAGCAACATTGCTACTATCCAAAAATCCATTAAATATACTCCCGTCTGTTTCCTTACTTAAAGTTGTAGTAGTTATTTTGTCTCAACGCTTCATAAACACCAACGCAAACTGCATTAGAAACATTTAAACAACGTTGACCGTTTATCATAGGAATCCTAACACACCTGTCCGCATTTTTTTCAAGAAGCTCTTTTTTAAGCCCTGCCGTCTCTTTTCCGAACACTAAAAAACAGCCGTCTTCATATTCAGCCTCGTTAAAATTTGTTGAGCATTTAGATGAAAAATACCAAAATTTACCGTTGGGGTTTTTTGAATACAGCTCTTCTATGTTTTCGTACATTGTTAAATTAAGATCGTCCCAATAGTCAAGCCCTGCCCGTTTAACCCTTTTTTCGTCTATCGTAAAAGCCATCGGTTTTACAATATGAAGGTTTGCACCGGTAACCACGCAGGTGCGTGCTATATTGCCGGTGTTCTGTGGGATTTCTGGTTCTATCAGTACAACATTTAAAGCCATATTTTTTGTATCTCACTTACAATCTTAAAAATTCCTACCGTGTTAATTATATTGTATAATATGTGTAAAATCAATCAAAATTATTATAACTTTACACAACTATACAAAAACGTTCGATCGCTTGCGCCACACCGTTTTCTTTGCAAGATGCAACCGTATGGTCGCAAACCGCCTTTGTCTTTGGCATGGCATTAGAAACGGCAACGCTGAGCCCCGCTTCCACAAGCATTTCTATGTCGTTTTCACTGTCGCCGACAGCCATTATGTTTTCAAACGAAACACCGCATTTTTCCGCCACTGTTTTAAGTGCGTATGCCTTTGAAACACCTTTTGCGGTAACTTCTACATTAAGCGCCTCTCCTACCGCAATTGTGACATCGTCTACACAATTGTTAAGCCCTTTTAGCAGCGCGCTGTGTTGATCTTTGTTTTCTGTCCAAATAAGCGCTTTTAATATGTTTGAACCTACGTTATCAAAAACAATGTCGAAATTGTCTTTCATTTGTACGGGCAAATGACCTTTTTCACCCATTCGCCACTTTTTAAACAGCACTTCGCTATATTCTTCGTGGGTACACCAAATGTCTTGGTCGCTAAAAAGGTATACCCTCGCCTTGTTTCTTTTCGCCTCTAACACCACATCATACATGCTCTCTTTTTTTGCAAAACAAGTCATAATACTTTCATGGTTTAGCCGAACATCTGCGCCGTTGCTCGCAATAACCGGACAGGTTATGTTTAACTCTTCCACAATTTTTTTAATTGCCGAATAGATTCTGCCGGTTGCTATTGTAACCAAAATGCCCGAACGCTGTGCCCGTCTGATAGCATTTAGGTTTTCTTCTGAAATCTTTGTGTCGTGCGGAGTTAACAAAGTGTCGTCTAAATCAAGCACAACCATTTTTATTTTCTGCATTCTTCAACAAACTCCGAAATACGTTTTATTGCTTCTTTTAAATTTTCCATAGAGGAAGCATAAGAACATCTGATAAACCCTTCCCCCGCTTCGCCAAAGGCCGTACCCGGCACACAGGCAACTTTTTTCTCTTCTATGAGCCTGAAGCAAAACTCTTCCGAAGTAAGCCCCGTGCTTGTGATATTTGGGAAAATATAAAACGCACCTTCCGGCTCAAACGCTTTTAACCCGATTGAATTAAACGAATTAAGCATAAACCTTCTGCGCAAGTCATAACTGTTTCTCATCTTGACTACCTGAGAAAAATCTGTTTGCAATTCTTTTTTAAGCGCCTCTTCGCCCGCATATTGGCTCATGGTGGCGGCGCAAAGCATTGAATATTGGTGAATTTTAACCATTGTGCTGATAAGCGGTTCCGGACCTGCCGCATATCCTAACCTAAAGCCTGTCATGGCAAAAGATTTGGAAAAACCGTTTATGACTATGCACCTGTCATATATTTCTTCAAACGACGCAATAGAAACGTGCTTTCTTCCGTAGGTAAGCTCGGAATATATTTCGTCGGAAATTACTAACAGATCATTTTTCACTATTACATCGACAATAGATTCTAACTGTTCTTGTGTCATTATAGCGCCGGTCGGGTTGTTTGGAAAAGGTATGACAATCGCCTTGGTTCGTGGCGTTATTGCCTTTTTTATCTCGCTCGCAGTCAGTGTGAAGGAATCTTCTTCTTTTGTGACTATAGGAACAGGCACGCCGCCCGCAAACATGACCCCCGGCATATAAGAAACATAGGAGGGAGCGGGAACTAAAACCTCGTCTCCTTCTTCTACTGTGGCACGAAAAGCCAAGTCTAAAGCTTCGCTCGCGCCGACGGTTACTAAAATTTCTTCTTTCGGGTCGTATGAAAGGCCGTATCTTGTGCTCAAATATTGGGCAATCAAAACACGAAGCGACAAACTACCGTGGTTAGAAGTATAATGTGTATACCCTCTTTCTACCGAAAAAATGGCATTTTCACGAATATTCCACGGGGTCACAAAATCCGGTTCACCCACACCCAAAGAAATTGCGTCTTTCATTTCGCTCGCAATGTCAAAAAACTTTCGTATGCCCGAAGGCGGAACTTTTGCAATTCTCTTAGAAACAAAACGTTCTGTATTCACGGGGTCACCACCAGTCTGTCATCTTCTTCGGTGCCCACCAAAACAACACCCGCTTCTTTGTATTTACGCATAATAAACAAAGTAACCGTGCTTGCAACACCATCAATAACCGCTAATTTTTCCCAAACAAAGTTTGAAATTTCTTTCATGCTCTTCGCCTGAATCCGAACTGCCAAGTCGTATGAGCCGGCCATCAAATAAACGGCGCTGACTTCTTCATATTGATAAATACGTTTCGCCATGTCGTCATAGCCATAATCTCGCTGAGGCGTAATCTTAACTTCTATCATCGCTTCTACCAGGTCGTCACCGTCAAGGTGTTGCCTGTCTACTAATGCCGTATACTTAACAATAACTTTTTCTTTTTCTAATTTTTCAATCTCGTGTTTAATTGTTTTTTCATCGGTAGAAAGCATTAATGCCATTTCTTCAACCGTAG